>NC_014842.1 GCF_000175935.2 Pantoea sp. At-9b | reverse complement strand
TGCGCGGGTCCGCCGCCCGGGCCCCACCACGGCCATACGCAGCCTGAAAGTGATGCTGTGCGTAAGCGTCTCATATAGACCGTCTGTCCGTTTCCCTCCGGCTCCGTGACAATAATGTCCATCATTTATAATGGACATTAGCGTATGAAACACCGGACCTGGCTACTTGAAGCCCTGCATCTGCACTTCGACGAGAATTTAGCCCGGGTCGAGGCCGGACGCCGTCTGGGAATTCCAAAAACGACCGTTTGCGATCTTTTTGTTCGCTTCCGGAAAGCCGGGCTTTCATGGCCTTTGCCCTCCGCCATGTCGGAACAAAAACTGGATGAGTGTCTTTACCGCCCTCTCTCCAGCGCACCGCCAGCACCTGTGGTTACCGTTATGACCGCAAAACCGATCGTCAGAAAGCGCATCCGCAGACCAAACTTCCCGCGAGCGTTCAAAATCGCACTGGTCGAAAAATCACTTCAGCCAGGCACTAATGTGGCCCAACTGGCACGCGAAAACGGCATTAACGATAACCTGCTGTTCAACTGGCGCTGCCTTTATCGGAAAGGCCTGTTGCTTCCACACAACTGTGAGCCGGCACTGCTTCCTGTCATGCTGTCCGCCGAACCGGACAGAACCGTTGCCGTTCCGGCCTCCGGGCCGGAAAATACGTCCGGTGAAACACTGTGCTGCGAACTGGTTCTTCCTTCCGGTACCGTGAGGCTGAAAGGCACACTGACGCCGGAAATGCTGCAGGTGCTCATCCGTGAAATGAAAGGAGGGAGCCGATGATATCTCCCCCCGCAGGCTCACGCATCTGGCTGGTTGCCGGCATCACTGATATGAGAAACGGCTTCAACGGTCTGGCATCAAAGGTGCAGAATACGCTTCGTGCTGACCCGTTCGGCGGGCACCTGTTCATCTTCCGTGGTCGCCGCGGCGACATGATAAAGGTGCTGTGGGCGGATCGGGACGGCCTGTGCCTGTTCACCAAACGCCTGGAGCGCGGGCGCTTCGTCTGGCCGGTGACCCGCGACGGAAAAGTCCACCTGACGCCGGCGCAGCTGTCCATGTTGCTGGAAGGCATTAACTGGAAGCACCCGCAGCGGACGGAACGCCCTGGTCTGCGGATATAACCTGCTGTAAAGTGGGGTCATGGACATCTCACACCCTGATGAAAATGCCCGGATCAGGGCGCTGCTGCAGGAGCAGCAAACCACCATCCGCAAAATGGCGGAGTATAACCGTCTGCTCTCGCAGCGGGTGGCGGCGTACGCCAGCGAAATCAGCCGGCTGAAGGCGCTGGTCGCTAAGCTGCAGCGCATGCAGTTCGGCAAAAGCTCCGAAAAGCTGCGTGAGAAAACGCAGCGCCAGGTGCGCGAGGCTGAGGAGCGCATCGATGCCCTGCAGGAGGAGATGGCCGAGGTGCTGGGCGAGCAGAATGACCCGGTACTGCCACAGCCGCTGCGCCAGTCTTCCGCCCGTAAACCGCTCCCCATCACACTCCCGCGCGAAACCCGCACGCTGTTGCCGGCAGAAATCACCTGCCCGGCATGCGGCGGAGAACTCAGCGCGTTGGGCTGCGACATGTCAGAGCAACTGGAGCTCATCAACAGCGCCTTTAAGGTTATCGAAACGCAGCGGCCCAAACTGGCCTGCCGCAGCTGTGACCACATCGTTCAGGCCCCCACGCCTTCAAATCCCATAGAGCGCAGCTACGCCGGTTCCGGTCTGCTGGCCCGAATCGTCACCGCGAAGTTCGCAGAGCACACACCACACTACCGGCAGTCAGAAATCTACCGTCGTCAGGGCGTGGAGCTGAGTCGTGCCACGCTGGGGCGCTGGTCCGGCGCGGTCAGCGAACTGCTGGAGCCACTGTATGAGCTGCTGCGTCAGTACGTGCTGATGCCGGGCAAGGTGCATACTGACGATATCCCGGTGCCGGTGCAGGAACCGGGCAGCGGCAAAACCCGGACGGCCCGGCTGTGGGTGTACGTGCGGGATGACCGCAACGCGGGTTCACAGCTTCCGCCTGCGGTCTGGTTCGCGTACTCACCGGACCGTAAGGGAATGCATCCGCAGCAACACCTTGCCGGGTACAGCGGTATCCTGCAGGCGGATGCTTACGGTGGCTATAATGCCCTGTACGAAGACGGGCGCATCACGGAAGCGGCCTGCATGGCGCACGCCCGTCGGAAAATCCACGACGTCCACGTCCGAACCCCGACCGACATCACAACAGAAGCGCTGAAGCGAATCGGTGAGCTGTATGCCATCGAGGCAGATATACGCGGCAGTCCGGCAGAGAAACGACTGGCGGTCCGGAAAGTGCGGACCGTCCCGCTTATGCTATCGCTGTATGACTGGATACAGGGGCAGATGATAGTGCTGTCGCGCCACTCGGATACGGCGAAGGCGTTCGCGTACCTGCTGAAGCAGTGGGACGCGCTGAACCTGTACTGCAGCAACGGCTGGGCAGAGATAGACAACAACATCGCGGAGAACGCGCTGCGTGGTGTAGCCCTGGGCCGGAAAAACTGGCTGTTCGCCGGTTCAGACGCGGGCGGGGAAAGCGCGGCTGTTCTGTACTCGCTGATCGGCACCTGCCGGCTTAACGGCGTTGAACCCGAGGCGTGGCTGCGTTACGTCATCGGTCATATCCAGGACTGGCCGGTGAACCGGGTCCGCGATCTGCTGCCATGGAAGGTAGACCTTACTTCTGCTTGAACGTCAATACGGTCTAAATGCGACGCTTACTGCTGTGCAGCTTAACGCCAGTAACAGCAGAACTATTTTTCTCATTTACCTCTCCTCAGAAGGTCTCAGCGTATCAGACCGGAGGTCTGCTGAGTGTGTGATGTGATAAGTGGCCATCAGGGCAACGAAAGTGGTTGCCCTGATGGCGGACTGAAAGATCCCTGCGTCAGGGAATGTTATATACAATGGAAACCTGCGTTTTTGTGTCGGTTTTGTCCGGCGCGGTGGAAGGCGGCTTTGAATTATGCGTGTAGTTATACGTCACTTTCAGGGCGAACCTTTTATTCAGATCAATTCTTATGCCGGTTTCGGAATTAAGCGTGGAATCTCTCGAAGCAAGCACAGAAACGCCCTGGATGAAATAAGCGGCGTCAGTGAGCTTGTAAGAATAGCTCAGCGCAGTATAGGCAAGCGCGTTGGTCGTTCCGCTACCGTCAGTGAACTCATCATGCCTGACGCCAGGGCCGGCTTCAGCGCGCAGCGTGTGAAGCGGCCCGCTGAATATCTGCCTGCCGTATCCGGCTACCGTGGTGTAGCGGCCGCGGTACCCGTTGAATCTGTCGCCTGACCACCCGCTCTGTCCGAAAAGGAAATTTTTGCCGTCCAGGTTATGCCGCAGGCGCAGGCCCGCCTGATATTTCTCGGAGGAACGGGTGTCATCAGAGCTGTAGTTGTAGGCTTCTCCCCAGAGGCTGTAAGCGTTCGCCTTATCAAACCAGGTCAGCGTTGAATCAGCCGAAATGGTAGATGTCCGGGAATTACCTCCCTGATGGGCGTAGCTGCCCTGAACGTTACCTGCAAAATCACTTGTAGCCGTGGAAGGATCATCAGGAACGGTAAAAATGTCGACGCTGGCCATGGCCCCGGACGAAAAAAGGCTCAGGGCAAACAATGGAAGGCCGCGCAATAAGGTCAGTACTTTCAATTCATCAGCTCACATGTAAAAAATAAAGCTTATATGGACTGAAAATCTTTTCCTGCGGTAACCTGCTAAGGCATCGTAAAATTATTGAAGTTTTTCATAAATATGGGTGAACCTGGTCACGTCATGGCGTGACCAGGCCGCAGTCCCCTGACCTAACAGAAGAGCGATATTCTCTTTACGCGCTCGGTCAGCCGTACAACCCTGTCACCGGGAGACCAGCCTGCCATTAACTACGCTGTACGCGCGCTGGTTATCAGACCCCAGCAGGCTGCTTACAGGTGAGACCATCCTCAGGCTGCCGTAGTCCGCTTGCACCGGGACGTAATTAGCGGCGTTGCGCGGGTCTCCCTTTCCGCGATAATGTGCCACATATGGGTAAGGAAATATCGGGCGCGTCATGGTGAAGGCCGCAGGGGCTTCTGCATAAGGCAGCCCCTGCTTCTGGTCCCCGTGAAAATGCGCGGATGCGTCCTGAGTGCCTGCCTTGTCCGGTGGGGTTCCCGCAGGCGGTTCAGAAGGTTGCTGCTCAATGGATGCTGTTTTACCTGCGATCAGACTGTCCGGCGCCACGCCTTTCTCCGTCCAGTCCATTAGCGCTGAAAGCAGGTCGACCTGGTCCGGCCCCTCACCGTTACCGCAGTGCGCCACACCCGGCAGCAGGAAAAGACGCATAAATGAATCCGTTTTCTTTATCCCTAACTTTTGCTGGACTCCCCGGAAATAGTCAACGGTGCCGGCGGGGGTGATCGAATCATCCGCCAGTCCATGCCAGAGGATCAGTCGGCCGCCTGTGGCTCTGAAAGGTTCCAGATTGGTATTTGTGGCGTTATAAAGCGGCGCCAGCTCCGCAACCCTTCTGAAGTTTTCGCGATTGAAAGCAAAGTCGGAGATCTGATTCAGCGACTGCTTTCCACCGGGCAGTAAAATGTACTGCAGAGCAGGGAGCGCCATCATTTCCGACATTGAACGTTCCCCTGCTTTAGCAGGAACCGGCCATCGCAACTCGGAGCCGGCTGGCAGCCCCGCCGGAACAAACTGATTTCCCATGTCATCATGTGCGCCGCGGTAAAGGTTATCAGCAACCTTAAGCTCTTCTGAAGTCATGCAGGCGCTTTTATCCTGCTCACCAGGCGCGCACTGGCTTATCCAGGTCCGTGAAAAATGGCAGGCGAAAGGATTTTCCAGCAAGCCGTCACTGACGCCGGAAAGCGAAGGGCAGTGTGTTATTACTGCTTCATGGAGCAGCGCAAGGCGACTCTGAAGCAGGACAGGCGTACCGTCTGCACGCAGATTCGCCGTGACGTTCCAGCCGTGGAAAAATGAGTTCTGCGTTGAAAACCACGCAGCGGGTGCGCCCGCGCTTATTCCGTTAAAATCTTCAGGGTAGCGCTGGGCCTCCATCAGCGCCTCACGCCCTCCGTCTGAGCACCCCATGAAATAGGCATATTGTTGCGGTTGTCCGTAGAAAGTCCGGATAACCGCTTTTGTAAATTGTGCCGTAACATGCTGCGCGCGGTAGGCAAAATCAATACGTTTCTGAGGGTCAAGCGCCCAGGCGGCGTCCATCATACTGCCCGAGTGGCCCATGTCGGTTGAGGATACGGCAAATTCACCGTTCATCGCCGGTATGCAGCCTTTTGCATCGGACAACCCGAGGTTAATCTGGCCACACAGGCCTCCGCAGCCCACCTGAAGCAGGCGCTGCGTCCACTTATCTTCAGGTAAAGCGACCTGAACCCCGACTGACGGTGAAAGTGTTGCGCTGACCAGACAGAAAGTGCCCTGTGAGGTTTTCAGCTCCCGCGCCGAGTTGATGCTGACTCCTGCATCTACGCCCTCAGTAATACGGGTTGCTCCTAAAGTGCTGCAGGACATTACCGGCCTCACGGGCGTTAAGGACTGCAGGGCCGCTTCGGCCTGCGTCAGGCCGGCGAAAAAAATTAAAAACACCGCCAGCACGTTACGCACATACGGAAAGGTAAGTCTGTCATTCATTTGCGGCTCCATAAGATTTGAGTCAGCACGGGCATCTGGCGGCATGCCGACCTGAGTGAGTCATCGGTGTAAGTATGTATAGGCAGTCAGATATTCATAAATTGATATGGCACAGGCATTTATCACTGAGACTTCTTCCAGGAATTTCAGAGAGGAGTTCGAAGATTTGTGCAGGTAAAGAGCCCCTGCATTGATTTTCTGACGTCAGGAAGTCATTAACAGTTAATTAGCTACGTGTGAAGATTAGCAGGTCACAGGTGTCCTCTCCGGTGAATCGCCACGGATAATCTAGACACTTCTGAGCCGTCGATAATATTGATTTTCATATTCCGTCGGTGGCATCTGATCACTCGAACCATGCCAGCGCTTACTGTTATAAAACATTTCGATGTAATCAAAAATATCGCTGCGGGCTTCTTCCCGCGTTCCATAGATCTTTTTCTTTATCCGTTCACGCTTCAGCAACTGGAAAAAGCTTTCTGCAACCGCATTATCGTGGCAGTTACCGCGACGGCTCATGCTCCCCTCCAGGCCGTGTGATTTCAGGAACGACTGCCACTCATGGCTTGTGTACTGACTGCCCTGATCAGAGTGAACCAGCACCTGTTTTTGGGGATTACGCCGCCATACAGCCATCAGCAATGCGTTCAGGACAATGTCCTTTGTCATCCGGGATTGCATCGACCAGCCGATAATTTTGCGTGAGAACAGATCAACAACCACGGCAAGATACAGCCAGCCTTCGTGGGTCCTGATGTAGGTGGTGTCCGTTACCCAACGCTCATCCGGAGCATCCGGATTGAACTGTCGCTGGAGCCTGTTGGGCGACACGATACAGGCCTCGCCTTTACGTGCCCGCGGGCTCCGGTATCCGACCTGAGCCTTTATCCCGGCACGTTTCATCAGTCGCCAGACTCTGTTGACTCCGCACTGTTGCCCGGTGTCCCGCAGATCCAGATGGATCTTGCGATAACCATAGACGCATCCCGACTCCAGCCAGAACTGTTTAATCTGTCCTGTCAGTCTAAGGTCTGTCTGATGGCGTTGTGAATGCGGCTGCTGAAGCCAGGCGTAAAAGCCACTGGGATGAACATCCAGCACCCGACAGAGCAGGCGAACAGGCCAGCAACAGGTGTTGTCACGGATAAAGGCGTACCTCAGTCGGACAGCTTTGCGAAGTACGCCGCGGCTTTTTTTAATATGTCCCGTTCGTCGGTAACACGCTTCAGCTCTTTCTGGAGACGGCGAATCTCGGCCTGAGCATCTGACTGTTCTTTATTATTGGAAGAATCCGGGCCGTATTTCTTTATCCAGGCGTAAATCGAGACGTGTTGCAACGCTGGAAACAGAATAACCACGATCAACAACCTGTTTGACTGCTTCAATTTTAAACTCTTCGGGATAACGCTTACCGCTCATGGGCACCTCTCTTTAAGCCATCTTAAATGACTCCGAGGTGTCTGTTAAACCCGTGGCGATTCAGTCCGGAAGGGCAGAAGAAGAGCAACTGGGTTATACGCTCCGGAATATCCAGGATGAAATTTTCACCTATCGAGCCTCATGCCCGCCCGTTCCCAACGGTATTCAGCTGATAATGAAGTCCAAAAATGAGCGAGTTTATATTGATTACTTTGAAACGAATCTGAAAGAGATGCACCTTCAAGAGTAATACCCCTTAGCTCCGGTGTATGCTTTATCTATGCCGGAGCCACACATCACGGTAAACCATTCAGGTTGCGGAGGATATTGATTGGAAGACCATTGCGGAGAGTACGCCCCTGAAGATTAAACGTCGCAGCGTAACCAGTATTTTAACTTATGTTGTTTAAGAACCAAGTTTATAAACAAATCACCAGAGATCTTTATTCACATCAGGAGTATGAAAAAAAATAATCGACCAACATAGATACAAAAAGGCCACCTCATTAGGTGGCCTTTTTGTACTGCGAAACTTTGTGTTCGTCGGCTTGCATCTTTCAGCGTCGCAGGGAGAGTGCCGTCTCTTTACCCCTACCAATGTGCTAAGTACATCACATTTTTTGAATCTATTCCGCGACATGAAAGCGCTCTTTCAAGCTGCTAAGCGGCCTTAATAACGTACCAAATGGGATTATTTGCTTGCAGTAGTCCCATAATGGGACTACTATAGACAAATGAAAATAATCTCAGTCAAAACGCTAAGGGATTTCTGGACGACGAACCCTGATGCAGAACAGCCGTTAAAGAGCTGGGTGGATGAAGCCAGCAAAGCAGACTGGAAAACTCCGGCAGAAATCAAAGAGCAATACCGCAGCGCAAGTATCCTTAAAAACAGGCGCGTGGTGTTTAACATCAAGGGGAATGACTACAGACTGATTGTTGCGATTGCTTATCAAAGAGGCTGGATGTTCGTTAAGTTCATCGGAACCCATAAAGAATACGATAAAGTAAATGCGGAAACTGTGGAGCCAGATTAATGACCATGCAGATTAAACCTATCAGAACAGAGCAGGACTATAAGGCAGCGCTCAGCGCCGTCTCACCGATGTTCGACAATGAGCCAGGGCTGAACACACCAGAAGGCGATTACTTCGAAATTATGTGCCTGCTTATTGAAGAATATGAGAAGAAACATTATCCGATTGAAGCGCCAGATCCGGTAGAGGCCATCAAGTTTAGAATGGAACAGAAAGGGCTGACCGTGAAAGACCTGGCATCGGCCATCGGTAAAGAAAACCGCGTGTATGAAATCCTGAACCATAAACGCAACCTGACATTACCCATGATCAGGAAGCTGCATACACAGTTTGGTATCCCGCTAAGCAGCCTGGTCGGGGTTTAGAACTATGCCCACTTTGCTTGAAGGAGTGCTTGTAGCGGGCTTAATCCTGATCGGCTTCTCTGACCTGCTCCCCGTTGATTGATACACCGCGATGTTAGCAATGTCTTCATCAGTCACATGAAGACATCCCCATAATTGCGGTCTGGTACTGAGGTCATGATTCTTTCTCCGTAGTAATTCTGCCTGCCGGGATGTTGTGGGGGAAATCGGCGGGGGTCGATAACGGGACCGCTTTCTGTTATATCTGTGGTGTTCCCTGGCGCATTTTAAGGATGAAAGGCAATGAGAGTAAGTGAAGAAGCCCTGTTGCGCTCTGGCTTCAGCCCCGCAGACCTGCGAAAAGTCAAAAACAACCTGGAAAGTTACGGCGGCACCCTGGGGGATGCCATTCAGGATCTCTCCAGACGCTTCACAATAGCGCTGGCCGTTGTGCTGTGTTGTCTTGCTGTATTTATTTTTCTGCTCTTTGTTGGTTCCAGCGAGACCGTTTTTTCCGGTGGGATTGCGCTTCTCTGCGGTTGTGCGGTTGCCATTTTTGTACAACCGCCTGTGTTGTCTTATAAGTCCTGGCGATACCAGAGAGCGCACAGGAATTAGCGACTTTGCTGATCGGTCGTGAGAAGGTCAAAAATCACTTTCGCCCTGACGCCATAATCCACGATTTTCATCGTTAATTTTGGTCTGCTCATGGTGTCAACTTTCCGGTAATAATCACGGGGAAGCCACCTGAACAGACGCCACGCGCCGGGTTTTCTTGCCAGACCAAAAACACTGTAAACACTGGCGCTCAGTGTTGCCGCATTGTAGAACGCCAGTCCGGTGTTCGGGCTGAATCCCATGAACTGCGCAGCCTCCATTGCCCCGTCTGCAAAAATTCCTTCAGAGTGCGACTCTTTGCCGTAACGGAGATGGCTGACTTCCTTCGATATGCCATTTACGCCGTCAATGAACAGTGTGGCACCGGCCAGCATACCAATGGGGGTCATGGAAGAGATCATGATCATCCCGCCGAACATGGCCACCCCGGACAAAACGATATGTACCGCAGATATGACATACCCGACGATTTTGTTATTGTCCCGGATAAACTCCACTTTAGCGATGAGCTTTGCGGTCTGCATCCGTAGCAGTCGATCCTGTTCACGAAGGTTCTCAGTCTCTTCCCGCAGTTTTTTTATACAGGCTATACAGTCTTCGTCAGTCCTGGCCTGACGTGCTGCGGCAAACTGTTTCTCTACAACGTCCCTGATTTCCTGAACAAACTGAAGCCGGGTGAGGCTGTCGCGCAGGTGAAAGCCTGAAACCACATTTGCGGCCTCTACCAGCTTTCTCGCCTCCAGATTGACCATCGTTTCGGCCCATGCCCGGTTACGGCCACCTGAACGCATCATTGAAAGTAACGCAGCATCCATTTTCACTCTCCCTGTAGACTTTACCGTTCTGAAGATAATATAAACCTTTATCCTCATGTGTAAACCAGACTCCGGAAGGGCATCCGGGAGCACTGCATCACGCCGGGTGGCGTTAATGAAACATCCGCTGATCGGCCACCTTCGCCAGCCCTTGATCCTGCAGCTGATTAACGTGCACCAGACTGTCCAACTTCCTGTATCGGGTGAAAAAGTTGTCGTATACGCATTCTCACGCCTTACCGTCAGTCCATCGCGGCAAGAAGATGATGGAGCAGCGGGTCACTGCCCGTCGGTTCACGCCGCCACCCGGAGCGCTGCAGCAGCCTGTCCAGTCCGGCCGTGTTCCCGGTGATGCGGGCGGGCAGGGGACAGCGCTGCCCGCCGTGCTCATTAAACCCCACATCGAGCGCATTTTTATTCAGATACAGGCCGGTAACGGACGGATTCAGCTTCAGCGCCCGGCGACCGCTCCACTCGCTTTCGCTCAGCACCATGTAAATCCAGCCGGCGAGTTTCAGGGTGTTCAGCGCGTGCTGCAGCCGGAACAGGTCGTTCTGCGCCAGCAGGTCGCTGCTGCCGGCCCGCCACAGGTAATCCAGCTTACCGGGCAGGTCGGCCCGCACGCCCTTTTCACGACCCTCCTTCAGCAGCCAGCGGATATCGTTCGCCAGCTCCTTCCGGAAACGCCGCTGTTTTTCGGCGCTGGCCAGCCAGCGGGTGAGAAAGAGATTTTCCTGCGCGGGTGAGGCCGCCTGGCCGTCGCGTCGCGCCAGGTGCAGCGCAACCAGCGCGCACCAGGCAAGATGTTCAACGGCAGCGTTGTTATTTTCGTAAGCGTCTTATCCAGACCGTCTTTTATTTTTTTCCGCGTTTCCTACCATGGACACTTTCGCGAACATGGACACTACCGTGGACAGAAACACGCCTTACACCAGAAGACCCTGGATTTTCACTGCACTAAGCCTGCGGTTTAACGACGCCCTGACTTATCGTGAAATCGCAGAGCAACTTAACGTCAGCACTTCCGCTACGCATAAAATGTTCAAGCGTTTTCGCCGCACGGGTATTAACTGGCCGCTGCCGGAGGAATACACGCCTGAGCGCCTGGAGGAGGAGCTTTACGCCTTCAACCTTGAAACAAACCTGCCTGTCAAAAAACGCCGTCCGGACTGGCCTCTGGAGTTCAAAATCCGCCTGGCAGATTTAACCCTGCAGCCGGGCGCCTGTGTGGCACAAATTGCACGTGAGCATGGCATCAACGATAACCTGCTCTTCAACTGGCGTAATCTGCATCGTCAGGGACTGCTGGATCCTGCCAGCAGGGCCGCTCTCATCCCGGTTACCGTGGAGCCTCTTTCGCCACCCAGGCACAACGGGGCAGTATCATCAGACTCTCCCCCGATCATAAGTTGCAAGCTGACGCTGTCGGGCGGCAGCCTGAGCCTGACCGGGCCACTGACGCCGGAGCTGCTGCACGTACTGGTCAGCGAACTCAGGGAGGGTGAGGCGTGATTAACTTTCCGGCTGGCTCGCGCATCTGGCTGGTCGCCGGTGTGACGGATATGCGCTGCAGCTTTAACGGGCTGGCAGCGAAAGTGCAGAACACGCTGCGTACTGACCCGTTCAGCGGGCACCTGTTTATCTTTCGCGGGCGACGGGGCGACATGATAAAGGTGCTGTGGGCTGACCGGGATGGACTGTGCCTGTTCACCAAACGGCTGGAACGCGGGCGCTTCGTGTGGCCGGTAACCCGCGACGGTAAAGTCCATCTGACGCCGGCGCAGCTGGGCATGTTGCTGGAGGGCATTAACTGGAAACATCCGCAGCGGACGGAACGCCCTGGTCTGCGCATCTGAACCGGAGTAATGTGGCTGCATGGAACGCTCACTCTCCGATGAAAATGCCCGCCTCCGGGCGCTGCTGGACACGCAGCAGCACACCATCCGCCAGATGGCGGAGTACAACCGCCTGCTCTCACAGCGGGTGGCAGCGTACGCCAGCGAAATCAACCGGCTGAAGGCGCTGGTTGCTAAGCTGCAGCGCATGCAGTTCGGCAAAAGCTCCGAAAAGCTGCGGGAGAAAACGGCACGGCAGGTGCGCGAAGCTGAAGAGCGCATCAGCGCTCTGCAGGAAGAGATGGCGGAAGTTCTGGGTGAGCAGCATGACCCGGTACTCCCGCAGGCGCTGCGCCAGTCGTCCGCCCGTAAGCCGCTGCCGGCCACGCTTCCCCGCGAAACCCGTATTTTGCCGCCAGCCGAAACTGTCTGTCCGGCGTGCGGCGGCAGCCTCAACCCGCTGGGCTGCGACGTGTCGGAGCAGCTGGAGCTCATCAGCAGTGCCTTCAGGGTTATCGAAACGCAGCGGCCGAAGCTGGCCTGCTGCAAGTGTGACCACATCATTCAGTCCCCGATGCCGTCAAAACCCATCGAACGCAGCTATGCGGGCTCCGGCCTGCTGGCGCGCATCGTCACGGCGAAGTTCGCAGAGCATATGCCTCACTACCGCCAGTCAGAGATATACCGCCGTCAGGGCGTGGAGCTGAGCCGGGCCACGCTGGGGCGCTGGTCGGGTGCGGTGAGCGAACTGCTGGAGCCGCTGTATGACCTGCTGCGGCAGTACGTGCTGATGCCGGGCAAGGTGCACACCGACGATATCCCGGTACCGGTTCAGGAGCCGGGCAGCGGCAAAACGCGCACTGCGCGGCTGTGGGTGTACGTGCGGGATGACCGTAACGCGGGTTCACAGCTTCCGCCTGCAGTCTGGTTCGCATACTCGCCGGACCGTAAGGGCGTGCATCCGCAGCAGCACCTTGCCGGGTACAGCGGTATCCTGCAGGCGGATGCGTACGGTGGCTATAATGCGCTGTACGAGGACGGACGCATCACTGAGGCGGCCTGCATGGCGCACGCCCGGCGAAAAATCCACGACGTGCACGTCCGTACACCAACGGATATCACCACCGAAGCGCTAAAACGCATCGGTGAGCTGTACGCCATCGAGGCGGAGATACGCGGCAGTCCGGCAGACGAACGGCTGGCGGTGAGAAAAACCAGAACCATCGCGCTGATGCAGTCGCTGTACGACTGGATACAGTCGCAGATGAAGGTCCTGTCACGCCACTCGGATACGGCGAAGGCGTTCGCGTACCTGCTGAAACAGTGGGACGCGCTGAACCTGTACTGCAGCAACGGCTGGGCAGAGATAGACAATAACATCGCGGAGAACGCGCTGCGCGGTGTTGCCCTGGGCCGGAAAAACTGGCTGTTCGCCGGTTCAGACAGCGGCGGTGAGCGGGCCGCAGTGTTGTACTCCCTTATCGGAACCTGCCGGCTTAACGGTATGGACCCGGAGACGTGGCTACGGTATGTCCTTGGCAATATCCAGGAATGGCCTGTGAACCAGCTGCGCGATCTGCTGCCGTGGAATACCGGAGTGACCTGTGACTAGGAAAACGGCTCGCGGTTAAGATATATAATGTTTGCTCTTAACAGAAAAGGACAAGAGATGAATCCAGCCAGTCTGATAAGGATCGATACGATGGATCCAGATACCATAGAAAAAGTATCCATAAGAGCTATCGAACTGTCTTCTTGCTGGCAGAGTCGACAAATGCCTGAAACGCTTTGCCATGCAAGAGTGGGATTAATTGAGGAGTTGCCGGGCTGGCGCAATCCGGCAGCAATTAGTCTTGGAGGTGCCGCCATGGGTGCAAATGTCACCCACCTGAATGCCAGACTTGAAGGTAGTGAGTCTGTGGAGGACCTGGCGTCCTTCCTTGAAAACTGGTTTGACATTATTGCCATACGGACACCTTCTCTTGATAAGCTTGAACAATTTTCTGCAGCAACCAAAATGTCAGTCATAAACCTGCGAACTCACAGTAATCATCCCTGTGAGATTCTGGGAGATTTGACATACATAAGACGTTTAAAGGGAGGGTGGAACAATATCCACATTGTCGTTCTCGGGCCTGATGCAAACATATTACGCTCATGGATCGAAGCTGCATCTGTATTGCCTATAACGGTTACTCAGATAGCGCCCCCAGAGTTACTGATTGCTCATGGTGGCAGAATTAAAAACTTCCATACTACTCATGATAAATATGTCATAGAAAGTGCTGACGTGATCATTACTGACTGCTGGCCAGCCCGTGTTACCACTGAGCTTAGAAGTAAACTGGAGAGGTATCAGGTTGACAGGCAATTACTTTCGACCTGCGACGCCGACACTGTGTTTATACCCTGCCCCCCTGTAACTCGTGGCCAGGAGGTTTCATCTGAAGCAATGCTGGACAAACGCTGTCATGTAAAAGAAGCCAAAGATTATCTGTTACATGTACAAAATTCGGCTATGGAGTTCATGTATCAAAGCCTTCTCAGTCCAGCATCAACTCCAACACGGAATTAAGCATAGTCATGCTGTTTGGTTGTCGACACGGTTTTTATGAGACTTGCATATTAACTCTGTTTGAAAGTCATTGAAGCCTGCATGAGCCTGAAATTAAGATTTTTTCCAGCCATCTGGATCATGTCTCACAAACGGACTGTATTCCGGAGCTTCAGGCTTCAATGTTTTGTCTTCGTTGAAATCATCTTCTCTATTGAAGGGGATGATGGGCCATTCATGTATATTGGTTAGTCTGTTTTCAAAGTCTTCCACTTTTTCATCAAGTAACTTCTGCTGCTCTTTTTTTGCTATTCCATCGAGGCCGCCACGCACCCCATGTATAAGATAAGGTTCCAGCATGCTGTAACCTATATAATGAAGCGCATGTATGGGTGACCATAACATCAATCGCATGTCGCCATGACGTCCATTATAGCCACAGGCATTTTCAGGCGCACCGGCAGTAACGGAGAGTAACGCACGCTTACCTTTCATCACGCCATTCTCATGTCGTTGCCTGCTGTCATAGATCCCACCATAAACAAACACCCGATCCATCCATCCTTTCAGGATGGCGGGCATGCCAAACCACCAGAAAGGAAAATGCAGAAGCAACAGGTCAGAGTTGATCAATAACTGAATGTGTCTCGAAACATCATCGGGCAGAATTTTCTTTTCCCAGTGGTGGCGCTGTTCCCTCAGGGCATCAAACCTCACTGAATCCTGTCTGTCCGGGTAAAAGATTTTACCCTCAACAGGTTCGAAGTTTTCACTGTATAAATTGACTGAGTTAACCACTGAGCCTTGCTTTTCAAATACTCGTGCGGCTTTGGCAGCCAGATATGAGTTAAACGAATCCGCCTCAGGGTGAGCGGTGATAATCAGTACATTCATATTGGACCTCCCTGGTGACTTTTAACTGTCATAGTGTTTTCTTTTGGTTATGCAATCAATTACGCACTTTGAGGTAACTACTCATGCCATACCCAGGAAGCGTTTACTCTGCTAAATGTTCAGCACGTGATGCCCTTGCGCTTATATCAGGAAAATGGGTAATGCTTATCCTTCCTGCTCTCGCTGAAGATCCCATGCGCAATGGCGAACTGATGAGAAAAATCGAGGGAATTTCACAAAAGGTTCTTACCCAGACTCTGCGGCAACTTGAACGACATGGCCTGGTGTCCAGATTTGACCACGAAGAAAAACCTGCCTGCGTAGAATACAGTCTGACAGGAGTGGCAGACTCACTCGTCAGCACACTTAAAGCTCTTGATCGCTGGGCCGAGATAAATTTCCCTGAACTTGATGCCGCAAGGATCAGATACGATCTGGAAAAAGATGATGATTAATTAAGTATGAGGAGTCTGATATGAATCTCATGCAAGTCAGCTTCGACAATGACAATTGAAAGAATGTGGACACTATTCTCCAGGAATCGGAGCCAACTGCACAGACGGTCTAAATAAGACGCTTACTTATTTTCCACGTTCAGCCTCCTTCAGCGGCGCAGCGGCCCGCTTTCTCCGTGCAGGGAGAAAAAATGACCATCAATGTGGCGGCGAAAAAAAGCATCCGGGTCCTCTGCGGCGCAGAAGCCCTGATAAAGCCGGGCCGGCACCGCCAGCCAGCGGCGACAGGCGCCGTTGCGGTACTCCAGCTCGAGGATGCCGGAAGTCGGATCGAAGCCGGCGCTGCGGAAAAGGCCGGAGGTGATGTCATGTCTGTTCACGCGGAGGTGTGTCCTGTACGGTGTCCGGGAAGGGGTGCAGTGAAAAACACAGGCTTCCCGACGCTGAAATCAGCCTGTATTTTACCATACCCCGGCACCGGCCACTCCGTTAAGGAGCAGGAAAGGCCGGCATTGCATCACCCTCCGGATCAGAAGACGCATCCCACTGCCACCACCGTCCGGCGCCGTATTCCCGGTCGTAATGCGCGATTTTCTTCTGCTTACGCGCCAGATAGTCCGGCGTATTCATCCCGAACACCTCCAGCGGCAGGGCGTCAGTGCCCTGCACGTCCGTAAGGACGAAGTCAGGAAACACGTCCTCTTCCCCGTCATAGCGCAGTGGTTTAATGAAAGCACGTTTTCCCTGCCACAGATTTTCTTCAACCAGCCCCTCATACACCGAGTCCAGCGGGATAAAGCGCGGGCTGACGGTCATCAGCGCAACGTCCGTGAGCGTGCAGCCGTCAGCAGGCCACGTAAGCCCGTTTGACGGCGGAAAGGTCATCACCGGCGGGTCGCCCTGAGCGATCACCACCACTTTCATGCCCCGGCGCCAGTGCCCGAGTTCGCGCGAAAAGCTCCTCAGCAGCCGCCCGCGCACATCTTCCGGCAGCGTCAGTACCGGAAATCCGGCAAAGTGCCCCAGCGGCAGGGTGCCGAGCAGCCGTTCTTCTGCCTGCTCACTCCAGCCGGCCAGCAACGAGACGAAAATGAGCCGGCGGGATGCTTCTTTTGCTCTCCGGACCGCAGCACGGTTTTCATCGGCCTGCGGTGTCCCTTTGCGCGCCATCAGCAGCAGGCTTTCCGGCAGCGGTACCCGCCCCACCCGGATGTTCTCCGCTGTGGTGTTCAACCGCGCGCTGACCCATCCGGCGTTACGCTTTATCCGGCTGCGGTCAAACGCCGGCTGCCACAGGTTAATGCCCGACTGCTCCCAGAGAAAATGCAGCAGCCCCAGAAGCTGCATTGAGGGCTGGCGGCGGCGCGTCTTTCTCTCCCCGTCTGCAGGCGGTACCGCTGCTTTTTCCTCCCCGGCGTCTTTCTTCTGCAGCCCGGTGGGCAGGCGGATAACGAATGCGCCCTCCGCGTCCGCCTTCACAACGTCCGTGGTGTATATTGCCGCCTGCCGCTCGTCGGGCCAGACGGAGTAAAAGCGACAATCCGGCGCGTGGTCATGCCCCGTAAAAGCGTAAGAGGAAAGCCAGCACTGGTCCGAGCTCTGCGACAGGTGTACTTTCAGACGCCGTTTCACCTCTTCACCTTCCGGCGGCAGGCACTGGCAGGTCACAACGGTGGTAAGTTTATTATCCCGCGCATGCCTCAGCCAGCGCTGCCAGTCGGCCACGCGATCCCGCTGAAAATCCCCGCCGGCTTCCGACACGCCCCGGAGGCCAGAAAATCTTACGGTGTATACTGTCTTTTTACCCATAACATTTCTCCTGTCACGGAATGCGGTTATCCTTGCCTGACGCAGTCCGTTATTTTCTGTCGCAGGGAAGCGGCACTGACTCATCCCACAGCCGGTTAAATTCAGTCTGATATTCGTCAGTAACCGCGCGGTCACCGTTTATCACCACCACATTTTCCGCATTCCTGTTCGCGGCCGCCGCGGTGAAATTAAAAGAGCCGGTTTCAACCAGGTTATTGCCGGTGACGATAAATTTGTTGTGCATAATGCGGTAGCGGCTGCTGAGCCGCACCGGAATGCCGGCACAGGCGAGCTGATGCGCGGGCAGCCAGGCCTGGCGGTTTGCCCCGGCGTCGGCGACCAGCCGCACGGCCACGCCCCGGTACGCCGCAGCCGCGAGCGCATCGGCCACGGGCCAGCTGGTGAATTCATACGCCGCAATATCAGCGGTCAGCTGTGCGCTGTTGATGGTCTGCAGTACCCGTGCCTGTGCCGTCCCGCCGGGAGAAAACCCGGCCGAGATACTGACCTCTGCATAAACGCCGGGCTGATTCAGCAGCAGTAAAATAAATGCGAATATATATTTTTTCATCATGAACCACTCAGTAAATATCATGATTTTAATATTACACAATAATCCCCTTCAATACACCGACTGTTATTCAGTCAGAGGTAACTATTCCATAAATCACTTAATAATTTTACTAAATCTTCCTTTCTGATTTCCGATAATAAAAATAACAGCGGAGGAAAAAATATGAATTCATTTCACGAACTGAATACGATGACATCCCGCGGGGATATTAAAAGCGCATTTGCGTTAATCCGCGAATGGCCGGAAAATATCGCGCGTAAGATAATGAAAAAGGCCGGTTACAGCGTGCCATCACACACCGGACGCGCGTTCTGGTTGTGGGTGCAGCAGACGCTGATACAGGCCTCCCGTGAAAAGCGATGTGGTTACCAGCAGCGTTTTTCACGATCTTTCAGCCGTGTCCGACTGAAAGCAGAAAATTATTACGATGAGTATGCCAGGATGATGGCTGAGCAGAACAGGGAGTGTGAACCAGAATTCCCCTCAGAAAGGGTCGTAAACCTGGAGCGGATTGCTGAGCCAGCAACAACCGGTCCCGTTACGGTATCCGAACTCAGGAAGATCGTCTGTGAGGATGTGACGCACGAGACTGAAAACCGGAGAATTGTTTGTATTGTAGTTACCCGGTTAAAATCGTTTAAGACATATATTCATTCTTGTGTTTCCACGTTCAGGGCTATATTTAAAAACACAGGAGTGTCTCTCAGTAAACGCCATTCAGTTCTGAATTTAACTGAAGCGATATGCTTCCACTATTTCAGGGAAAAGTATGACAAAAACAGACTGGTTGATGAGGTTCAGGCGCTGTCGTTCAATAGATACCCTGGAAACCGTCTACGAACACCTGAAGTACGAAGGTGATCCGAAAGAAGAATTTGCTTTCACCTCAGCTTACGATCACCGCAAGGCTGAATTGACGGTTGGAAAGTTGTTCGACCGCGTTCCAGCGCACGTCTGGAAATTAGTGAGCTGAATGAACAGAACAGACAGTTACAAACAGCTTTTACAGATAACGGGAACTGCATACGCGGATTCTTTGTGTATGCGATTCCCGGTGAACAAGCTGAAGCCGCGTTAGACACTTATTCACATATCCACTGAATAGATCAATTCTTTTAGTTCATATATAGATCACTTAAAGATCAAATAAGATCACCGAGTTTCTAAGATATTGTTTTAATTGATTAAACCTCAGATATTGGCGGTCACTTTCATAAAAAAAGCGGTTACTTTCATAAAAAAGGCGTTTACATTCATAAGCAAGGCGGTTACTTTCATAAACATTAGGTGGTCACTTTCATAAAACCGCATGTCGAATTCATTTTAGGTAAGGATAAATGGAAAAAGAACAGGAAAACATACACATAGACAGTCCTTTTTCTATTGTAAAAAAAGAATCAAACACAAGTTATGAACTGGTACCTACAAGTAATAAGTCAGTTCAGCCTGTAGCTCTCCTGCGTTTGAGCGTATTCACTCCGGTAGCACCAAAGGAAAAAGGTAAACGCGACTTTTTGATTGATGCCTCGGAAGAACTATGCAGCTTAGAAGTAGCAAGACAAGAAGGGTACACAGACATCAAGATTCAAGGCGCTAAGCTCAGCATGTCGACTGACTTCAAAACTTGGGTCGGCATAATTTCTGCTTTTTCAAAATATGGCTACAGCACTGAAAAGATCACTTTACCTTTCTCTGAATTTGCTCGCATGTGTGGCCTGAAACCCACTGATATCAACGGACGAGCCAGGGCACGTTTACACGATTCACTTTTTAACTTATCCAGCGTAACCCTATCTTTTCGTGGAAAAAATGCAAAAAAGTCTCTCGTTACCCACCTCGTTCAGAGAGCTGTTCTTAATTATGAAACAGACCAGGTAGAGATCGTAGGCGACAGCAGTCTTTGGGAGTTGTATCGGTATGATCATAAGGTATTACTTGGGTTAAAAGCACTGTCTGAACTGTCACGGAAAGAGGCTGCTCAGTCCCTTTACGTTTATCTTGAGAGCATGCCTGCCGGCCCACTCTACATCTCGATGAGAAGGTTTCGCGAGCGTTTGGCTCTTGAATCGCAGATAAAAGATCAAAACGTCATAATCCGCCGGGCCTTGGCGGATTTAGTAAGAATTGGTTATCTGGACTTTAACGAGTACAAGAAAGGGCGTGAAATCATGTTTGTTATCAATAGTAGGTCACCAAAACTACAACGTTCAGCGTTCTCTAACGCCGACTAAGCGGTTACTTTCATAAAATGACTTGCTTGGCGGCTACTTTCATAAGTGTCACTCTGATGAGTAGGGTTCTTTCATAAACTTTACCTGTGCAGAGAGCATGAACGGTGTTTTTATTATGAATGTAACCGCTTTATGTATTGCGTTTATGAAAGCAGACTACCGTTATTAGGCAGACGATAGGTTTATTATGAAAGTGGACGCCTGGGTGGTAGTCTCATGGCACGATGATACTTGAGGTTTTTTTGGCCACTCAGCTGTGGAGATCGTTGCAAAAGATAGCGGTGATCTGCTTATCTGGTGTGTGCCCGTAATCGGTTACAGGAACTGATACGGACATCCCGGAGCCTCAGTGATCGGAGGCAAAATAACAAGTGGCAAAAGCGCCTCGTTAACCTTTTCTGGCCACCTCCTTACACAGGATTTCTGCAGTTTTCGTCCGCCGCGCTTCATACTCCGCTGATCCTGTCGGCTCATGACGCCCCTGCATGCCTCCGCAGTTCAGTGAATGCAGACTGTTCGCAGAGAGCAAAACCACCCACGCGCCGTTCCAGTACACCGGCGTCCGCAAGTGGCAGCAGCAGCTGCCAGGTTATCCTTGTGGACATATCAAAATGGTCTGCAAATTCGCGGAGCCGTGCCGTTTTCTTTCTCCTGTCGTGGAAAAAAGTGCGCAGTGCCGAGCGCAGGACGCCCTGAAGTGACTGTTCACAGCGGGACTGTTCTGTACCGGTGAGAAGAAAACAGCGGCGCAGCCAGAGCAGAACATGCAGGGCTGTTACGTGTCTGCCCCGTTCTGTCAGTATTTCAGCAGTCCGCAGATAAGAGCGGATGATTGACATCTTCTGCCCCGCAATACAGTAGCGGCCCTGTCCCCTCAGACAGCCGGTTCTCTCCGTTTTCTTTTCCCGGAACAGTCCGGTGAGGATGGCGCGGACCCGGAAGGAGGGATAGCCAGTTGCTGCAGATATTTCGGTTGCTGAAAGTGCGGGCTTCTCCGCAATCATGCGCAGAATCACTGCCCGGGCTTCAGCCGGTTCCCTGTATGCCATTTCCATTCTGACTCTCCTTTTTCAGATATAATTTATACCCTCCGCCGTACCGGCAGAAATGAATTATGTCAGTTCTGCTATGCGCATCGCGCATGGAGGCGCCAGCCGGTGCTGTATGGGGCACTGAGGGTAAGGGGCGCCGTGACCCGGCGAAGCCGGTTCCGGTATGAAAGGTTTCACCGATGCCCATCCCATTCCTGCCAGGCCATACCCGCTTTCAGCGTTACAGAACGGATTGTGCGCC
Organism: Pantoea sp. At-9b; assembly: GCF_000175935.2. Classification (NCBI taxonomy): domain Bacteria; kingdom Pseudomonadati; phylum Pseudomonadota; class Gammaproteobacteria; order Enterobacterales; family Erwiniaceae; genus Pantoea; species Pantoea sp. At-9b. The sequence continues at coordinate 95,334 of NC_014842.1, read as the reverse complement.
GTCGGAGTGGTCATGGCAAGGCAAAGCCGCAGCCGGGGCGTATCTCCGCGTTAGCGGGCCGTCAGGGCCGCTTACGGGCGTGTTCACCAGAGCGTGAAGCAAAATCGCTGACAGCGACTCATTTTCTGTAGTTACAGCATTCATTTATCAGCCACTGCTGTTCCGGCCCTCCGGGCCGGGCGGCGGGGGCTGTTCAGTGGGGGCAACCGGGTTTCAGATGTGGCGCAGGTCTGGTCCGGGAGGGGCGCGGAGCTTCAGAACTGTGTTATTACTACGCGTGGATGTTTGTTGTAACTAATATTGCACCCGGGCCCGCGTCAGCGGGAGCTGCTTCAGATTCTGAGCGGCGCGGACGCTTGTGTCCGCTGCAAGCGAAGGCCTTATTTATCCACGCAGAATGCCTGCATGAAAAACTATTTATTTTTATGAAGATCTCTTCTGACGAAAGTCAGGAATATCTTGCAGGTAGTGCTGACTGTATTTACGGGTAAATGGCGGATACTGATTGCGGGTAACTGTGAAGAAAAAAAGAAGTGGCATCTGTTATGGCCACTTTTTCTGTTTTCGGGGGAAAATGCCGGCGCGGCGGAGTCCCTGCACCGGCCATTTTGCGATCGGCACAAATGCCTTTACCGCCAGTTAAGGCGGTTAAAGAAAGGGAGAAAGCGCTAATGCACGATATCGGGTATCGGGTGTGGGCTGGCTTCATAATCCAGCCCAAGGTCCAGCTGCCTGAGACGATTCCAGACCTGACGGTCAAACTCCTCCGGGGGAAGGTGCATCCACTCATGCGCCGGACGGGCGCGCAGCAGCCTGGCCATCGCATTACGTCGGTCATCGATCGGCAGCTTACTCAGACGCTTACGACGCTTCAGTTTTGAGGCTTTTTCCCGGCGACTCAGCAGCGTGGCCATACGCATGTTTTCGTACCAGCGCCGGCGCGCGGCGCGGACCGAATCATGCGTGCCGGGTTCAGTGATGCCGTCAGCCTCCGCCGCAAGGCGGGCGTTACGTTCTGCCAGGAATTTATCCATGTCGATGCCGCACAGCTGCCAGAACCGGTCAGTCAGCACAATGTGACGCGGCATGCAGTAGCCCGTCACCGGGTCCGTTTCCAGGTCCGGCCGTTCAGTCAGGCCGAAGCGTTCCCACTCTTCGAAGAGGCGGGAAAGCCGGGAGGGTTCAACGCGGGTTTCAGGAATGACCTTACCGTTCTCATCCCGGGGGCTGAGCTCGTCAGCCAGTTTGCTGCAGTTGAACGTGACCACAGACGTGGCCAGATCGGCGCGCTGGATCAGCAGCGGCCATATCGCATCATACAGCGCCTGCTTTTCCGGCCGGAAATCACGTTTACGTCCGGCCGCATCGCGCAGCTGCACAAAATACGGGTGGCGGGACATGCGCTGGCGCAGCACCATTTTTCCGGTGCGCTTGTTCTTCATGACAAGCCGGCTCATGGCATGTCCCATCTGTCCGGGCAGACGCCGGAAATTAGCAGGTGCAAACCATTCAGGGTTTGAACACTTACAGACAACGGAGTGATCGCCACGACGGCGTCCGTCTTTTTTGAGGTTCGGGCCGTTTAACCCGATTAAAATCTGGTCATTCACCCTGTCCCGAACTTATGGCGGACAGGGGTTGTCTTATGAATAGCATGCGTTATAATCCTTCACAGGCGCAGCGCCTGCTTTTGAACCCCCTGATTTCTGTCAGCCCGCCAAAGTTGAGCAGAATCAGGGGGTTTTTGCATTCGGAGCCCGGTAAAACTGAAGCTCCGTACCCTGGACGTTTTTACGGATACGTCCCATCCGGTAAATTCTTTCCCGCACCGCGCATGTCCGGCCACAGGTTTTCGCACATCCTCATCGTCAACCACCACAGTATTCGATAAGGATCAAAATAAGATCGCCGCCCGGCGAATTCTGAAAAGAATACTCATCTCAACCGGTTAAATCCAGCACAGATTGCACATGGCACTAATCGTATGGATAAAAAAAGTTCACCGTCCGGAAATGCCGTGACCTGCTTCATATCTTTATTCTGACTTAACCGAAATCACGCGCATGGCGGTGCGGTGACGGACTTCTGTCAGGAAAAAGCAGACCATTAAAGAAGGTTAAATGTGGATACCGGGCGGGTGACATGTTCGCTGACGTTCGCGTTTAACAGGCAACGGGCAGACCCTTCAGGCTGAGGCGTACCGCAGCAGCGCGGGGAACGAACAGCCTGAAGGGTCTGCCCGTTTAAAGGGGTAAAGTTTTCAGCCGGTTAGCCGATAGTCTCCCCGCGACCGGCCGGTGTACCCCATGACATAAAAGCCGGCGCTGCTGGTTTGCCCGGATGCTGTGCCCCGGGCTTTTTTCAGCCCTTCGCTGCGCGGTCTATGGCCTGCTTCATCGCCAGCTCCCCCGCCATTCCCGGAAAGACGGTGGTGTTGTCCGCCGTGGCATTTTCTGCCGGCATCACGATGATACCCGGCGTACCGGTCAGACCCAGCATCTCTGCCAGCTCATCATTGCCTTTGATCAATGCATCAGACTGACTGTAGCCGGTCACGTTCTCCGGTCCGGCACCGGCCGCGGTGGCCACCTGCTCGATGTCCTGTACCGTCAGGTGCCCCTCATTGTGACCGGTGCGGTAAATCCCGTTATGGAAAGCCATATAGCCATCTGCTCCCTTCTGCCTCCAGATATCCAGCCCGCGACGGGACGCCGCTGTGGATTCCTGATAACGCCCGGCAAAGATGGTCCAGTCGCGGAAGGCGAAGCGTACATCCGGCCGGGCAGCCATGACTTTCTCCATCACCGGCGCCATCGCGCTGCACACGCTGCACTCGTAGTCAAAAAACTCTGTCACAATCACCTTTGAACCGGCGGGTCCCTTTACCGGTACGCCATCGAGCTGCATCAGCAGCCGGTGACCACGCAGCGCTGATGCCGTCAGGGCCTGCCGCTGCAGTTCGGCCTGACGCGCCTGTAGCTTTTTACTCACCTCAATAAGCACGTCGGGATGAGCAACCAGGTAATCTGCGGCAATTTCCCCGATGCGGGCCTGCTGTGCAGAAGTAAAGTCGGCGTTGTCTGCCGCTGAGGCAGAAACAGAGGGCAGTACGGTGCTGATGGCCAGCGCAATCGCGGCCACGTTCAGGTATTTTTTCATGTTGTCTTCCGGAAGCCGGCGCCCTGCCGGCGAAATAAGTGAAGCAGCCCCGCAATGGCGGGCTGCAGTAATCAGCGTTCTTTCTGGATATGCCGGACGCTCTCGCGTGTCAGCTCTTCACGTTCCGGTTCCCGGCCCCGTATGTCTGACGGCAGCTCCGGCCGCCGTTCAAGCTCACGGGCCACGCCGGCCAGTGTACTTTCTGACAGCGCCTGCTGTTGTGGTGCCCCGGGCGGTACCCGCTCGCGTGCAATCTCCTCCCGGACCTGCTTCAGTACCCCTGCCGGTATGCTGTCACCCTGGCCGGTAGTGGCAGAAATTCCCGGCTCCTGCGGCAGCGAGACGCCGGACAGGATGTCCAGAACGGCCCGGACAGCCGCACTGTCCGGGCCACCGGCTTCGGCCGCCAGTGCAGCTGAGGCCTGTCTGACCAGAGCGGCATAGTCCGGTACGGGTTCGCCGGGCAGGGACGGCAGTTGCTGCTTCATCGCCTCCACCACCCGCATGGCCAGCAGCGCAGACAGCTGTGCCCTGTCCCGTTCCGTCACCACCGGGACGGTGCCCGGGCTGGCCATCGCACCCTCTGTCAGCTGCTGTGCAATGGCACGCACGTCACGGCTGTTCTCCTGAGCACTGTCCCGTCCTGGCGCGGACGGAACGTTCTGACCGGTTTCCTGGCCTTTTTCCAGTGCGTCCAGGGCTGCACGCAGTGCGGCACGCTCATCGGGTACCGGTGCATCCGGCGGCAGGTCGCGCAGCCCCTCCCGGAGCTCAGCCTGTACCAGACGCAGCAGTGTGGCATCGGGACGCCAGCCCCGCCCGGGCTGGCCACCGGCCACTTTCAGTAACTGGGCCGACGGCGGATGACGCCCGGTCAGCAGCAGCACGCCCGCCTGTGGCTTATTCCGTGCGGCCGCCAGCGCCTGCTGGAGGTCACTGACGATGATCATCTCTCCGTCCCGGCTTTTCTGCACGATGGCAGCCTGTGCACCACCGGTGATAAGCTGACGCACCTCACCCGGCTCAGGCTGGCCGGCTTCCGCTGTCAGCGGAACCAGCGTCAGCCCCGCCGTCTTGCCGTTGCCGTCATACACCGGCAGCGCCAGATGCGCGTCCGGGTATTTTTTTGTCGGCGGGATAATCCGGGCGGTGAGCGGTGCCCCCTTCAGCCCCTGCCCGCGCAGGAAGGCGCGACCGAGCGCCGTTTTCGACAGAGGTTGCCCCATCGCCCAGATGGCCCGGGCCTGAGCCCGCTCAGGCTCCGGTGACAGGGCATCATGCGCCGTTGCCGGACCGTTCTTCCCACCCTGCAGGGTCTCCAGCCAGTCTTTCAGGCCGTCAGTGTAAATCTGCACATGGTCCTTCGCGCGCGAGGCGCTGATGTAAAAGGCCCGCATTCCGCTCATGTTCGCGCGGGCCCCTTCCGTTCCCTCCAGCGCGATCACGTAGTCGGTACTTGCCCCCTGTGCGCCGTAACCGGTCACCGCCCAGGCATAGTCCACATGCCGGTCTGCCGTGACGGCCTTCGGGTCAATGACCTTTTCACCGTCCCTGTTCTTCAGTACGATCTCACCGTTCTCCCGCAGTTCCGCCACGCGGTACTGCTCGTGCGCGGCATGACCTGCCTGTTTCTGCGTTTTGTTCAGGCGCACGCTGTCGCCTTCCCTCAGCTCGATTTCACGCCGCTCAAACACCTCGATTTCGGTGGCGTTAAGCTCCGCCGGCGACCAGTACTGCATCCGCCCGCTTTCATCCCGCAGCAGCACATGCCCGGTTCCCCGGTCAGCGCCGGTCACGGTCAGGTAGCGTTCGTTTGCCAGCACCACCTGCCCGGCCTTCCAGTCCCCGATACGGTTAAAGTCGTGGCGGCCGCCGGTGATGCGGTCCAGTACCGGCACCGTGACGGCTTTTTCGCCCAGCTCTTTTCGCTGCACCATGCTGGCGTGGATACCCTCATTGATGGCGCGACGGTCCTCATGCAGCTGCACCACGATCATCGTCTGCTCCCGGGCTGCTTTTGTGCGGCCGATATAATCCGCCACGATGTTGCTGACCGGGGAGCCCGTCTCCGTCACCGAGCGTAACGGGACCACCTCACCGGCTTCCCGCGGCACCGTCCCCGGCGACACCCGGTTGATTTTCTCCAGCGCGGCGGCCGCCTTGTTTTCAATCACGCTGTAGACGGCGGATTTCAGGTTTGCGTCGCGCTGGCGCACAATCTCTTTCATCACGGCGACATCGATGGGGCTGCGCTCCTGCATCAGCCGGAACGGGGCACCGCTCTCCGGGGACTCCAGCTGCGCCACGTCCCCGACCGGCACGGCGCGCCCGTCACCGGCCGCAATCGCGCGGTACGCTGCAGCGGTGTCCTGGTTGCCCAGCATCGAGGACTCATCGATGAGAAACAGGGTATTGCCGTAGCGGACCTCTTCACCGGCGGCGGTACGCTGCTGCCAGTCCAGCACGAACGACTTCAGCGTCTGCGCCTCTATGCCGGTATCGCGCATCTCTTTGACCGCACGGTGTGTGGGAGCCAGCCCGATAATCAGCGGACGCCCGCTCTCCGGCAGGGTCTCAATGGCCGCCTTCACCGCCTTAAACTGCGTGGTTTTACCCGTCCCGGCGTACCCCTGTACCGCCGTAAAGCGGTCGGGACTCTGCAGAATGAGCGTGGTGGCCGCCTGTTGCCCGGCGGTGAGTCCGGTGAGAAGGGACGGGGCAATGGTGGCCATCAGCGGCTCGACCGCGTTCTTGCCGGCCGCAATCTCCCCGATAATCGCCTTTTCCATTTCCCACGTTGCGCGGGAGACAAAGCGCGGCTCGCCGCTGACCTTCACCGGCATCAGGTCACCGGCTTTCACCTGTCGGGCAATTTCGGTCCGGAGCGCCGGCACGTTCTCCAGAAAGTCCTCCGCTCCCTCCAGAAGTTTCACCTCGGAAAAGGACACATGGCGCATCTGCGCCACGGCGCGGGATACGGCCTTCTCCGCATCCGACAGCAGGTTCGCATTCAGCGTCTCCAGCGCGTCGCTGACGTCCTCCCGGCCGCTGGCCTGTCTGACCAGCGCCACCGGGGAACGGCCGGTGCGCAGCCGCATCATCTTCTCCTCCGCCCGGTTCAGTGCCTCTCCGGTAAAGATTTCGGCCTCAGTGCCGGACTGCGCCAAGGCGTTCATCATGTTGACTGACAGCTCCCGGCTGCTCAGGCTCGCCAGCACCGTGCCCCGTTCGTTATCCCGCGCGCCCGGCGCGCTGACGTACCCGTGGGTGACGTACAGGGGGCGGTCCGTGGCGATGCGCAGCGGCTTCTGCTGCCCCTCCCGCATCACCGTCAGCGCCCCGTTCTCCAGCGCCGTGACGGTCAGACGGTCGCGCGCCTTCAGCCCGGCAGACCGGTCTGCGGCCAGCGCGAACAGCTGCTCACCCTGCGCGATACTCAGCTGTTCCCGGGTGAACAGACGCCAGTCGGCGGTGAGGGTGCTGAGTTTTACCCGGCTCAGCACGCCGTCACCGTCGATAAGCGACAGCATTCGGGTGTCGTCATGTACCCGGTCAATCATGTAGTGGCGGATTTCCTGCCGGTCGCTGCGGTCCTCCAGCACCATGCCGGGCCGGTACGATACCGGCAGCTTCCGCTCTTTCGCCGTGATGAAGACCGGCGTGCGCGCCTCCACCTGCACGGTGTCACGGCCGAGCTTCCCGGCATTCTGCAGCGCATCGCGGATGTACCCCGTCAGTTGCTGCTGTTCACGCGCGCCGGTCACGGCCGCCGTGACCGTATTGTCCGGGCCGCTCAGGTCGGTAAAGCGCTCTGCCAGAGCACGGTAGCGGTCACGTTTGTCCTGAATGCTGAAAACGCGCGCCTCCAGCCCCGGTCCGGGGGCCGTCAGGCTGAGGCGTTCAACGCCGGCCGAGGCCAGCACCGACAGGGCATTCGTGTTCGACTGGCGGCCGGCGCTGTCGAGAAACAGCAGCTGGGCGTTCTTCTCCCGCGCCTCGCCGGTCAGGACCAGCATCTCCTTCAGCCCCAGCTTCTCCGCCCCCTCAATAATCAGCGTGCTCTGGGGCGCCAGGCTGAAGGTTTTCTCCGTGACGCGGCTGCGCTGCAGCAGGGTATCTTTCAGCAGCGCCGATTTGCCGAGGGTCAGGGCGCGTTCGGCACCCGAGGCCAGGACGCTGACTTCCCGGCCGTTTTCCCGTGACATTGTCACCAGTTCCTCCACCGTATCGCGCAGGCGCTGTACCGACGCCGGGGCGTTCAGGATGGCCACCGGTGCTCGCTGCGCCTGTTTCAGATGTTCCGGCGTCATGCCGGGGGATTCACGAAAGTTCGCCACGCGATTCTCCTTTATGATATCGGCCGCCAGTGACTGCACGGACAGCTCATCCAGCAGGTGAATGTGGGAGGTGAACACGCCTTTATCCCCGTCCAGCGGGGCCAGCAGGTTGTCACTGATGGCCTGGTCCAGCGCGCGGCGCAGCTCCGGGATGCTGTGCTGCTGCTCACCGGCCTGGTGGGCCGTCAGCAGCAGGTCGCCGTAAGTAAAGCGCGTCCGGCTGTCGCTCAGTACCGAAATGGCGGTGCGCACGGCGTCCATCACTTCACCCGGCAGGGGTGGTTCCTCTCCGGGCTCCGTCCGTGCCGCCTCGCGTTCACGGGCATCACGCATCACTCCCCCAATGTCAAAATCCACGCTGTCCATCTGACGCTGCCAGCGTTCGTGCAGGCGGGCTCTGCCGTCCGGGGTTTCCGGTTTTTCGATGGGAGGTTCCTGGTCAGGCCCGGCCTGTTCATTCATGCTGTCGCGGCCGGGCGGACGTTCTCCCGGCTGAGGGGCTTCCTGCTCCGCGCCCGGTGCCTCTGGCAGCGTGTTCTCCTGCTCAGCAGTGCGGGCAACCGCGCGACCGTCAGGCGCGTCTGGCTCGCCCTGCTCAGGTGCATCGGAACGGCTGAGCGTCTGCGGCTGAACAGCCCGTTCGGGCGGCACGGTATCCGGGGTCCTGTTATCTCCTGCCGGCGAAGTCACGGGCTGCTCACCCTGTGGGACCGGCTGGCCGTCATCCAGCCGGCTGATATCCTGTTTGGGCCGCCGGGTGTCAAGCGCCGCCACGTCGCGGCTTTTCAGCGACGCTTCCTCACCCACGCGCGCGCTGATTTCGCGGTGCCGGGAGGAAAACTCCTCCAGTACGGCGTCGGTGAAACCTTTCACCTCCCACAGCTCATGCTTTCCGCCGGTGAATTCCGTCTCATACCCCAGCGCCTCGGTTTTCCCTTTCAGCGCGGTGCGGTACAGCTTTCCGAATGACACCTGATAGCGGTAAAGGGTTTCGATAAACCCGGCCCCGTGAATGGTGTCCGTGGCCAGCGCCTTCCACTTCCCCTCCAGCTCTGTCACGTTGGCCAGCACCGCATGGGTGTGGATCTGCGGGTCAAGATTACGTGAGGTGTCGTGCGTGAACAGGGCGGCCACCATTTTCCCGGTCGCCGTGATGCGGGTCACCCCGTCCCGGGTGTCACGGGCGCTTACCATCTGCTCAACCAGCGCCAGCGTTTCCTTTACCGCCTCATGGTGGGCGGCCAGCAGACGTTTATCCCCCCCGGCCAGAATGAGCATGGAGATGCTTTTCGGGGCCGAAAACGTCAGGTCATGCCCGGGGCGGTGAACGTGACTGCCCTGCACGTCCTTACCCATTTCCACCCCGTTGGGCAATTTTCCGTGCAGTACGGCGGTAAAGGTGTCCAGGTCCACCGGGCCTTCCAGACCCAGTTCACGGGCCCCTTCGCCCAGCCACTGGCTCTGCAGATCGTCCAGGAAATAGTAGTTATCCTTGCTGCTGTAGTAACCGGCCGCGTCCGCGGCGGACGCCACCGGTGCAATGGTCATCATCGCTCATGTCCTCCGGGTTCATGGTGCTGACTCATGGCCTGATACGTTTCGTCATCTTCGCGATGGCGCAGGATGTTCAGCTCCTCATCCGCCATCTGCTGATTTGCCCTGCCGTACTGCGCGGCATACGCTTCTTCCCGGCTCTCCGGGTCGGTTTTACGGTGCCCGGCGCTGCGCACGGTCAGCCTGCCGGCCTCATCCTTTTCCGCCTGCATGTTCAGTTCCGGGGCCTCCCCCTGCGCGTCACCGGAGGACGCGTCAGCGTCACTCTCTGCGGCCGCTGGCTTTTTTGTCCGGCGGGCCAGCATGTCCAGCGCGCTCAGGGCTGTCGGTGCCGGGCGTGAGGGTTTTACAGGCTGAGCAGCCGGGCGTGGCGACGGGAAAACGGGAGGTACCGGCACTGCAGGGACCGCTTCCGGCCGGACCTCCGGGAGAAGTGCCGGCGTGTGTGACGGGACAGTCGCGTCATGCCCGGACCGGCTTTCTGCGGACCGCGCCTGCGGGCGCCGTGCCTCAGTCACATAAGGGGCAGTGACCGGAACAGCCTGACGGGCCGGGAACGGTCTGACGTTTGCAGGAAGATCCTCCCTGCCCGCTGACGTTTCACGGACCGGAGCCGGCAGTGACGCCTCCGGTAAAAAAGGCTTAATGACAGGCAGGGTGTCCCGCGCGATGTCTGCCCCGCCCGGCGCCGGCGTGGTATCCGTCACCTTCCTGACCGTCACGGGGCTGGCGGGAACTGCCACCGGTTCAGGGACTTTCTGTACTGACTGCACGTTGCCGGCTTCCAGAATTTCCTCCCCGGTCGGGAACGAAATGTCTGCCGCGCGGGCGCTGCGCTCGTTGCTCTCGATGATCCGCTCAAGCTCCGGACTCAGCCGGTCGCGGAAGTCACGTTCAATGAGCGCCCGGTGAGACTTTCTCTGCTTCCGGTATTTCAGGCTGAGCTTCACCACCGGATACTCACCCGGCAGGCGCATGTAAAAGCGCAGGTTCGGCATTTTCATGATCAGGTCGTAGTCCACGACGGGCTCATTGACCTTGTCTTTGCTGATGGAGATACCGTCACGGACCTGATCCAGGCCGTAACTGTTCTGCTCACGCGCCTCGCGCCGGCGCTGGTGACCCAGTTCCTCCTCTACCATCTTCGCCACCTCAGCACTGGGTGAACGCCCGTAAGCACGGGTGTTCAGCAGGTCGAAAATGGCTTTGGCCATCTCGCGACCGTAGATGTGCACCAGCTGCGGGATGTTCTGGACACCCAGCACAAAACAGCCGCCGAACTTGCGGGCCTCCGCCAGCGTTTCGTTGAGCTCGGGGATTTTCTGCAGGCTGGCGATTTCATCACCGATGAACCACACGCGGCGCCCGCTGTTCTCGCCCATGCTCTGCAGCAGCAGCGTGGCCAGCGACAGCCACATGGAAATCAGCGGACGCACCGCCCTGCGGTGGCGGGCCGTGGTGGAGATAAACAGCCAGCTGCTGTCGTACTGCGCACCGGTCATCCACTCGCGGATGCTGAACTCCGGCTTGCCCTCTTTATCCAGCCCCTGCAGATAACGCAGCGATTTGGCGTAGTTGGTGAGCACCGAACGAATGGAGATGGCCGTCTTCTCGATTTTTTCCTCGACCAGGTTGGCCGACGGCGTGTTCTTCAGAAATTCGCGCAGGCTTTTCAGGTCAATGGAGAGCAGGGTCTTCAGGAACGTCTCAATGCTGCGCGCCGGGTCGGCCGCGAACTGCATCGCACCGTCGCTGAAGATGGTGCGCGAGGAAGACACCCAGAACGGATCAGAGTCCCCCTCCACCGGCATCAGCGCCGCCGTCAGGTTCTCGTAATCAACCACTTCCCGACACTCGCGCCACAGCACCCAGTTTTCACAGCGGCTGTCGTGCGGGTTGAGGATTTTGTCGCGGCGCGGGTTGTAGTGCGTTTCAATGAAGGTGCCGCCGGAGTCATAGATAATGGCGCGGTCACCGCGGCGACGGATGTAGTCCAGCAGCCAGCGGATGAGCGTGGACTTACCGACACCGATGGTGCCGTGGATGAGGAAGTTCATCACCTCGGCGTTCTTCACCATATGTAGCCCGCCAATCTGCAGGTCGGACTTCTCGCCCGCCTTCTTCAGCAGACGGTTCACTTCTTTTGGCTGGTCGGTCAGCGTCATGCCGGAGATGAACTCGTCCTCGCTCTCCTTTTTCCCGATGCGCCCCACGAACCAGGCGATCAGGCACCACAGGGCAAAGGCCGTGATGCCGCAGACCGTCGCCAGAAATTTCAGGCTGGCCACAAACGCGTCACCCATTGCCTGCATCCACGGATCGGCCAGCAGCTGTACCGGAGTCATTTTCGTGGTGCACAGCGACGTCCCGTCACCGCAGTGCCACAGGATGTCCCAGGTGGCCGTAGTGGTGCCGGGGGCGAGCCCCAGCAGCGAATGAGACGGCCACGCGGCCCAGTACCAGAAGCCGTTTCGCAGCACGTCATCGGGCGTGGTCAGCCAGAACAGCACCGCCACGGCGGCAATGAACAGCAGCAGTATCCAGTGAAATATCCAGTTGCTGACCTGACCAAACATGCGCAGGCGGTAGGCCGTCATCTGGCCGCCCTGCGTGAGGTTTTTCGGGGTGAAACTCATAAAAACTCCGGATATCGCGCAGGCGCAGCCCGCCCGGTTCAGGGCAGACTGTCGTTACGGATAAAACGTGAGAGGCGGGCCGCAGCCGGGCCCGTCAGGGATGAAAAACTGTCGCGGGTGCGTTATGACACGCGGGAAAAATGTGAAGCCTGACGGCGGGAGGTCCGGAGGAGTGAAACCGCCACCAGTGACCCCGTGGACAGCACCGCGCCGGAGGCCAGCACCAGGAGGGCCAGCAGCATCAGCGGGATACCGTCCGGTAACAGGGTACCGGTACTGCGCAGCGCAAGGTCATACGCGAACAGGCTGCTGTTGCTCATCATAAATTTCATCAGCGCCACCCCCTGAAACCAGAGGACGGAAGCACTCCACGCGAAAAACAGGGTAAACCAGGCAATAAGGGTGCGGACCGCACCGTGATTCTGCAGCATAAAAACTCCTTAATGGATGATGTATTGAGGAACAGACTGACGTTAATAACACCGTAGCGCCCGCCACAGCACAGGTGCCGGCGGCACCTGTGCGAGGAGGCGAAACATCACGGGAATGGAAATAAGCACGAACGCACCGTCCTGACGGACAGCGACGAAGAATTACGGGAACCCTGTGGCAGGGAGGAGGTGGTACCTGCTGTGCAGGTACCACCTTTGTGTCCGCAGAATGCATGTGCGGACGGGGAGTGCGGATGCCGTCGTGTCCAGTGAAAACGGGTAAATGCTCACCGTGGACATCCGCGGCCGGTGTGGTGGACCCGGCAGATGATTAATAACCTGTTTCACTCCGCTCTGCAAGACGCCACAGATACCGCGCAAAACGGTTGATTACTGTACCGACAGACAGCCCGACCGCACACGCCAGAAGGACATACAGAAAAAATACCGGTACCAGCACCTCCGCAAACGGGATGCCTGCGGGAGAGGAACTCTGCGCCATCGTATTCTGTACAACGTCCAGCAACATTTCAGGAAGAAAACCCTGGGTGGAAAAGAGAAAAATCAGCGTGAACGGGATACTCAGCGCCACAGTTGTGGACCATTCAGGCAGCAGGCTGTCGAGCAGTTCAGTCTTTCGGTGCATCCGGGAGGTCCTGTCATGGCTGAGGGTTCCGAAACAGTACCATATATAATCAGAGAAGCGGCACCGCGGTGCCGCTCAGGGTGACTTACATAATCCCGGCAACCGACTTCGCCAGCTGTGCTTCCAGCACCGGCTTTGCTTCCTCAAACTTCAGGTTGACCTTGTTGGCGTTTGACACGACGCGGGTCTGGTATTTCATGCGGTTACCCTCCTCGCTGCTGGTCTGTACCTTCACACCGGACGTTCCCTGCCGCAGCGCCGCCACGTTATCAGTGGTCACTGTTGCTTTGCTGCGTTCTGAAATCTGCAGATCGGTCACCATTGTGTAGTTCACGTCCTCGACCATCGCATCAGCTGCCATCCCGGCCAGACCGGCTGCCAGTCCGACGCCAAGGATGGCACCGCCGGAGTTGCTGTTATAAGCAGTAATGCCGCTGCCCAGCGCCGCACCCATTGCTGCCCCTTCATAACCGCTGGAGAGGAACCCCTGTGACTCACGCAGGTCCATTTTATCCGCCTTCAGCACGTTGGCCTGAATCCAGTAGTACGCCGTATCCGGAGAAGACGTCACGGTATAGCCTTTCGCCTGAAGGTCCTGCGCCAGCAGGGTCTGCAGATCGCTCATGTCTTTATCAGAGGTATTACGCACCTGCAGATAAACCGTTTTCTGACTGGACGGTTCCAGCCAGACGGTCTGGCTCATCTGGGTTTTGACTTCGAGATTGCGCTTTTTGATAGCGGTACTCATGGCACCACAGCCGGACAGTAACAGGGAGGTAGCAGCAATGGCCGCCACAAATACATTGCGTTTTTTCATTTACGTATCCTTGTTCAACGGGAAAAGCGGGACAGGCACGCCCCGGGGCACGATGATTTAATGGGAATTTACGGAGAGAACCCTTCCGTCAGAGTGCCGGAAGGGAATATCGGCAGATGCTGTGAGAACTTAAATCTTTTTAATCAGATTGCTGATTTTTTCCAGAGCCAGACCTGCTCCGAGGCGATTGATTTCCATTCCTACGATCATGTTAAGAACCAGAAACAAAGCAAACTCAAGTGCCGGAATACCGAAAGCAAACCATGAAATGAAACCTGATAAAATCACTGAAAGGATCATTAGACCCAAGAAAAAAACCACTGTCCGGAAAACGATTTTTTCGAGGTGGCCTAATATAAGTGATTTCTTGCGCACATCGTCAGGAATGGTTAGATATATCAACAAATTATTGTATGTCATAATTGAAAACAGCAAGCCAATGATCACTGTAGGAATGAGCACAAACAAGCCATCTGATGTTAGAAATTCAACATAGCCTTCCGAATAAGCATATTTATATCTGAGAGAGTTAATGTAATAAAACGTCCACGTATTAACCAAGCTCAATAAAATTGATAAAGCAGGTATAAAAAAGCTTTTTTTGAGCAAATCTGAACTGGAAGCTATAACCGTGCCCCCAGAAGCAATTTTGTCAGTAAGCATTGCCATATCTGCATCAATTTCAGCTTTAGTAAATTGACTCATATCCCCTCTCCCTATAGACACTTACGAGGCTTTTTTCTGATGCTCTCTAAGCCGTTGAAGCTTCTCTTTAAAATTATCTGTTTCGCTACCGTCAATCCAAGGTCTAGTCTGCCTCAAGTCTTCTTCCGTCCGGCCTATCTGCTGACTCTTAACCGCACCCTGATGCTCATTTCTGAGTATATCACTGGACGTCTGAACAGTGGTTTTATTTTCAGCGATTTTGCCGTCATTTTCCCTGACAGTTTCCATCAGGCCAGATCTTTGTGCTGCCACCCTATCGGCCACATTACTCCGGATACCCGCGCCTGCGGCCTGCCCGCTCACGCGCTGTGAACCGCTGCGGAAATCATCGGTCATTGCCTGCGACGGCACACCCGCCGGGACGGTAAGATTGCGCTCACGGCGGTGAACATTTTCCACAGTCGCCAGGGCACTTCCGCTGGCGGGAACCTGCGATTCGCCAGCTGTCACTTCATGACCGTTCTGCCTTATGCTGCCCGGCGCAGAGACCTGATGCTGCTCACGAACACCGCCGTTGCTGACGTTTCCGGCATGTTCCCCTGCCAGCACGTCGGGACCTGACACCGGTGAACCCGCCTGAATCCGGGCATCGCCATTAAGAGGCATAGCCGGCTCATCCGACGAGCGGGTCGGCTGCAGCGGCTGGCCACTGACCTGGTCAGTCCGCGCACCGTAGTTTCGCATGATTTCCGGCTCAAGCCGTTCGTGCATAAACTCGGTGGCCGCGCCCTGCGCGCTTCTGACGTTGGTCAGGATGTTCTGTGCGTCGCTGCCGTACTTCGCGGTCGTCCAGTCCACAAACTCCTGGTTGTAGTTGGCGTCCAGGCTGGCGCTCTGCGTCTGCGACAGCGTGGCCATGCGGCTGAACTCCTGGCTGCGCGTACTGCTCTCCGTGTACTGGTGGTACTGACTCTTCGCATCGTTGAGCGTCGCCGCAAACTGCTGCGCCTGCGAGGCTGACTGGTTGTCGGTATGGCTGCCCGACTCGGTCAGGCGCGCAGATGTCACCATGTCCATACCTTCGCGGAAGTCGCGGGCTTCCTGACTGCTCCGGTCGTGGCGGTTGTCGCGGCCCTCGGCATGGCTGTCCTGCGTACCGTGTGAGCTGCCGGAAGTATGACGCCAGTCAACGCTGCCTTCACCACCTGCGCTGAGTCCGGTGGCCCACTTACCGAGCTTACCGGCCAGCTGGTCGCCGGAGTCAAATTTGACATAGCCTCTGGCACCCGTCCCCCCCTGGTTGGTGATATCCATCAGCTGGTTATACGCCTGCTGCTCCGAGACATTATGCGATTTCGCGTAGCTCTCCACGGCCGACTGCATTCTGCTGGCCCCGCGGCTTACACTGGTGGCCACGCTGCTGTCGCTGCCCTGCGTCACACTGTCGCTGTTCCCGCTCTGGTGCGTCAGCTGGTTCATCTGCTGGAAGCCGCTGGTCACGCTGTGGTTATACCCGTCCAGCGAACTCTGCGCCTGCTGCTGCGCCTGCCGTGCCTGCTCGGAGAAACCGCTGCTGGCCAGCGCGCTGAGCCGCATATTCACCGGCAGGTTCGATATCGCTCCGCTGGTGTCATAGACGCTGTGTCCGTCAGCCGTCTGCGTGTGCATCGAGCCGTTACCGGTCTGGAATGCCTGCTGCCCGGACCGGCGGGTCATGTTGGTGTCGAACTTGTTGGCGTTGACGTTATCCATCGACATGTTGTTGAACGACCAGTTGCCGTCTGCCGTGGTGGACGCCTGCCCGCCGGTCGCAAACGCCGCCGAACTCATAATGCCCCCCACTGCCTGCGACGCCACCGATGCTGCGCCTTTCGTCAGGAAAAACGCCAGCACCGGTATCGACATGCTGAGGTAGCCCGCGATGTTCGCCGCATCCGAATGCTGCAGCGCCACCTGGTCCTGATTCGCCAGCACCAGCGCGGTACCGCCGGTCTTCGACTGCAGGTAGAAGTTGGCCAGCGAGTTCAGGATGGCAAACATCACCGGCCACATCTGGAAGTACAGAAAACCCCCGGCGTAGAGTTTCAGCGTGTTCAGCCCGAAAATGCTGTGGTTGACCAGCGACAGCGCAATCACCAGCGGAAACAGGCCTATCAGCACCAGCATCATCAGCGACTGGAACATCGGCAGGGTGCGGGCCGCTATCACCCCGCCTGCCCCCCAGCTGATGCGCTGTTTGGTCAGGCTGGACTCCGTGGCCAGGTTGAGCAGGTTGGCCGTGTCAGACGAGCGCGCCGCAAACCCTTTCCAGCCGTCCAGGATGGCGGCATTGGTAACGTTATTACGCATAATCTGCGAGGCGCTCAGTCCACCGGCGTAAAAAAAGTTATAGCTGTCATCCATCGCGCTGCTCAGCAGGGCATTTGCGTCAACGCGGCTGCCAAACAGGCGCGTGGCCAGCGCGTGCCAGGTGGTACCGCCGATGCTGATATCGGACCCGATCAGGTTCTGAATGACTACCGCCGCCTGCTGGCAGGTGATGAACTGGCGCCCGCCGCCCGCATCCTGGTACAGACCGCGCAGCGGACTCGGATTGCTGGTGATGAGCGTCAGCGGGTCGGTGCTGTTCAGCAGCTGCGCCACGGTGTATTTGTTGTTCAGCAGAATATCGCCCACCACGCAGTCTTCCACGTAGTCGGTGAGCATCTGCGCCAGCTGCGGGTTCTGCGTGCGGAAGTCAGACGACTGTGCCACCACCTGCGAGCCAAACAGCATTCCCGACTTCGTGTAGGTCAGGGTGTCCGGGCGGGCCAGCGCATAGTCATACAGCTGCGCCACCCCGAAACCGGCCCCCGTCGCCAGACCGGCAATGGCTGCCAGCCCTGCCGGCACGTTATCCACTTCGTACACCGCCGCCGGGTCCGTGATATCAATAATCTGCACGCTGCGCTTCGGTACCAGCAGCACCGATGTGATGACAAAAAAGATGGCAACCCAGTGCAGAAACACCATCGGGTTGCGTGATTTGATAAAACTGAACATCACGCCCAGCACGCCGAACAGCCCGACGATGCGCTTCAGCGTGCTGAACGTATCCGAGCCGATGATGGTGACCACGCCGTTAAACACCTGCCGCCACATGTCCCCGCCGTAAATGGTCCAGACTTCAGTCATTGCCGGTCCCCCACTGGTAGTTGCCCTGATAAGACGTTGAGATGATGGTTGAGACCTGCTGCTGAAGGTACTGCATGTTGCGGTCGATACCGTCCAGCGCGTTCTGGTCTGCTGTGGACTGCAGCTTCATCTGCGCCAGCAGCGAGGTCGCGGCCATGACGTTGTTGCGCAGCTCGCCTGCCGCCTGCTCCGGGAAGTTTTTGCCCGCCAGTGACTGGCTGGCCTGCTTCACCAGTTCCTGCAGGTACTGGATCATCATGTCCTGCGCGATGAAGTCCGCCACCTGTATCAGGTAGGTCGGGCTCATGCCCATGCTGCGCGAGTTGGTCAGGTACTTCAGCACCGGTACCGAGGTGGTGTTGATGAAGCCCTTCTCTTTATCCGACAGGCCGGTATCCGCGCTGAGTTTGCTGTCGATGGAAATCATCAGGTTACGTACCTGGGTGACCAGTGCGACGTCACTGCTGACGGTGACGTCTTCGACGGTCGGGCCCAGGCAGAGATCCGGTTCATCGCAGCCATAGATTTTTGCGGTTCCCCCGCGCATCAGCACGGTGATGATGTCGCGATTATCAACCAGCGGCGAGAGGATGGTGACCTGCCCGTCCTTGTTGAAGATGATGGAACCCACCACGCTCATGACCAGCTCTTTCAGCTGCCGGTTACCGTCAAACAGGTGGTTACGTCCCAGCGCATCCCAGATAAGATTTTTGTTCTTGAGCACCTGGTCTTTTTCAGCGTCAGAGGCCTGACTGGTGACGCTGTCACCCTGCCCGCCCACCGTACAGCCCTGCCGCGATGCCGCCCAGTCCGAGAAGATATTGCTCTCCCCGGCAATGTCCTGACAGATTTTCTGGTTCGATACCTGCGAGACCGGCCACAGGCCGCCGATGATCCCCTGTGCGGCCTGACAGGAACTCATATTCATGGAGTTCACATCCGAAGCCAGCTTCTGCAGGAAGTCTTTGGCCTGCTTGAGCTCCGGGACCATCGTCTGCAGCGCCAGGTCAAAGGCATAACCGGCGGCATTACTCATAATCTGCTTCACAAAGCGCTGCAGCTCGGCACCGTTGATGAAGGAAAAGGCCCCCAGATAGGCATCAATCCCGCCGCAGCCCGCATTGAGTGACGGCACCTGCATCGAGATAAGCTGCACCTGCTTGACCGGGTTACGCAGATAGACCGAGCCGCCGGTCACGTAACCGGCCGCCTGCCCCTGCCACGCCTGCGCCTTTGAGACGTTGCCGTCAAAGCCGAGGCTGCCGAAATAGCCGTTCAGGTCGCCCTGTACGTCGGCCATCGCCGGCGTACTGATAATCAGCGCCGTTGCAGCACAAAGAAGTAACTGCCGTAAATTCATCGTTTTGTCTCCGTGGAGGCGGGATATTTTATCGTTGCGTCCGGCGCATCCATGAACCCCTGTCGGCGTAGCGTGACACTGACCAGCGCGCCGCATCCGAATCCGCCGGCAAGGGCAAAAAGAAACAGCAGCGGGAAGACCTGCAGGCCGTTCATGATCAGTCCGTCAGGACCGCCTGCCGCCGCCATGATGTTGCGGTTCATCAGCTCACAGACCAGCCAGGCATACAACCCAGCCGCTGCCAGCAGCGACACACAGACGAGCAGCAGCGCCGTCTCCAGTCGCGAGAAGGTTAAGGGAGTCTCGTACATGATTTTTCCGTCAGACGACAGCTATCGCCGCCAGGTTACTGTGGGGTCACTTCCGCGCTGGAAGGCACCGGGCCAAGCGTATCCGGTGTGAGGTGGTCAATGTCGGCCTCAATCATCAGCGCCAGGCGCTGACTGAGCGTGTTCATGTCTGTTTCACCCTGATAAAGCGGATACGCCACGTTGGTGTTGACGTTGACCATGAAGGTCGTCGGCGTCGCAATCGGCAGCCCGTTACCGAAGAAGGTGAGGATCTCACCGGCTATCGGCTCATTTGCCGCGGCTTTCCGCGGGATCAGCGCCACCGGGAAAGAGGCGTCACCGTAGCCGTCCAGCGTGTAGGGATACACTTTTATCCCCGTGCGGTCGGCCCAGTCCCGCAGCAGGGGATCAAATTTCGCGCTGTGGGTGCAGCTGCGCTGCATGAACACCACGATGGCGTAATCATTCAGGTTTACCGTGCGGCCATCAGTGAGCGTCATCAGATGGGGCGGCTTTGCCGGTATCGGTCGCGCAGGCTGTGAACCCGGGATACCAAAATCCGGCAGCGCCGCGCCGCGCTGCGCTTTGGCCTGGTCAAGAACGGCTATTTCATCGGCCACCGTCGCCCGGGCCGCCAGCGGACTGAGCAGTATCAGGGCCGTAAGGAGTGCACTACGCCTCATGGTGTGCCCCCCGGCTGCGGCGCGAACGCCGGTATGCAATGATCTCGGCCGCCAGCACCGCTGCGGCCAGCGAAAAACCGGCCACGGTGCCGGTGACCAGAACCTGATGGGTCAGCGTCAGCGAATAGTTCATCAGCTGGCGCAGACAGTTAAAAATGATGCCGGCCATAAACAGCGTGGCGATAAGAGGCAGTCGGCTCATGCGCATGCTCCCTGTGCCAGACGGCGGATGCCCCACATCACCAGACTGGCGAGGATCGAAAACAGCACCCCGGTCTTATAGAACATCAGCAGCGTGCCGTTTGTCTCGTTTATCCAGGCCTCGCGACTTTCCGGTGCCTTCACGCAGGTGAATGGCGGCGGAGCTGTCTTCAAATCAGCAGTAACAGGTGCGCCGTCACGAAGCGTCTGGAGGGAGGCGGGAGGAAAATCCGCCACGCGCGTGGTCTGCGGTGCACAGCCCCACACCTGCCCGGCCGGCGCGTCCCGCACCAGCCTCTCGGCTTCGTTCAGCAGCATCTGTCCGGCGCTGCCGGTGTTATGCGCGGCCAGCACAAACAGCAGAAAAAACAGCAGAGCAGGATGGATGACCAGTGTCTGCAGCAGCAGATTACGCACCCGGTCCGCAGCGCGCAGGCGCCCGTGCCAGGCCGGTGAAAGTGTCAGCATTACAGAATCCTCAGAAGTTGGGTTTAAAACCAGTGGCCACGTTAAGAAAGCGCTTCGCCAGGTCATCCTGGGTCATGAAGCCGTAGGCCAGCGGCCGGTAATCCTTCGTGGCCGGGTCCACCAGAAACAGCGCCGGGAAGTGGCTGATCCCCATGCGCGCGCTCTGCCCGCTGTCCTGACGGCTGTCCGGCACCTGCGGCGACACGGTACCGTCCACGCTGACCGGGATGAGGGAGATGCGACGCAGACGCGCAAAATCCGCCACCACGCCCGCCATCTGCGCATCAATCGGGTCGCTACCCCGGTAGAAATAGAACAGCCCGTACTGCCCGGCCAGCCTGCTGATAGCCTGCGTCTGCTCCTCCTGGTCACGCGCCTGCTGGAGCGGGGCCGTGCTGTTGTAGTGCGGGTGCTCCAGGTTGTAGTCGAGATCCGGATGATCCAGCTGCGCCACCGCGAACGACTGACTGAACATCGAGGCGCGGTCGGTCCAGAACTTCTGCCAGCGCAGGAACGTGGCCGTGTTTTCCGCCGAGGGGTACAGAATGGCGCGGTCCAGCGCCTGTTTTGTGTAGCCCTTCAGCACCTCCGCCTGCTTCTCCGGTGAAAGCTGACTGAAGTCCGGCACGCGCGGTGCCGGTGGTTTCGGCGCCGGGGTGTCCGGCTTTTTCTTAGGCTCGTTGTACCAGTGCCAGCCGGTAAACGGGTCGGCCGGCGTCACCACCGCATCGGCGGGAGGCGGCGTTTCATCCGCCTGTGCACCGGTCACGCAGACCAGGAGCAGCAGGCCAGGTAACCACTTTTTCATTATTTCCCTCCCGTCTGCGCCGCCACCTGCGCGGCAATGCGGTCTTTTGCCTGCTGCACCATCGTCGCCGAATCCGGGATTTTCTGGTTAGCCATCAGGTCGCTGTAGAAGTCCTGGAAGTTAATCAGGTCGAAGTTGATGCTCTGCAGCTCCGGTACCGTGATGCCGCGGCAGTCGGGTGAATCGCCGCTGCCGAAGCTGATGTGCAGCTGGTCGCGACGCCCCTGTTCCTGAATGATGCGGGCGAGTTTGCCCTGAAAGACGCAGTACGCCTGCTTTTTCTGCACGCAGACACCCATCACAGAAACATTGCAGGCTTCGCCGACCAGTACCGTCACCTTTTTCGCTTTGGCTTTACCGATGGCCATCTCGTCGCTGTTACAGTTCGCCAGCCCGGCGCTGTTGCCCCAGCCGGTGTCCACACAACAGTTGGAGAAGCCCGCCATCGCCTTGCGGCAGTACAGCGCCTGCCCGGTAAAGGCTTTTATGTTGACCTGATCATCCCTGACGTCCTCACCGGCCGAGGCCAGCCCGGCGAGTTTGGCCACCGCCGTATCAAAACCGCTGTCACCGGCCCCGTCAGTCTCACTGCAGTCACCGGCCTGGCAGAAATACTGTCCGGCACACAGCAGTCCTTCAGAACTGAAGGTCGTCTGACACTGATACGTATCGGCCTCATGCAGGCAGGTACTGCCTTCAGATTCGGTACAGCTGCGTGCCGACAGTGT
Source organism: Pantoea sp. At-9b (assembly GCF_000175935.2). Taxonomy (NCBI): domain Bacteria; kingdom Pseudomonadati; phylum Pseudomonadota; class Gammaproteobacteria; order Enterobacterales; family Erwiniaceae; genus Pantoea; species Pantoea sp. At-9b. The sequence goes on along the minus strand of NC_014842.1, from coordinate 73,376 downwards.
GCAGTTTCGGTCCGCCATCAGCGTGGCGCAGTTCCCGGTGGAGCTCACCGGCACGATATACGCATCCGAATACTGCCAGCAGTCGGCACTCTGCGTGTACGTCTGCCCATCCACGGTCACCGTCCGGTCTCCTCCGGGGTCCACACAGGTTGTTCCGGCAGTGGCAATGGCGGTGGATTTATCAAAACCGCAGGATTCAGACCAGGTCACGTCCGTGACATATTTACGATCCATTTTCTGTATCGTAAGGGTCAGCACAAAGTGATACATGTTATTGGCCTGACCCGCAGTCCAGATTGAACCGGGGTTATTGGCGTTGGCCTGATTGCCCAGGGTGAACGAAAGGGTATCGCCCGCACTGAGACTCAGCCCGGACGCCAGGGTATATGATCCGGAATCGTCGTACATTGTCAGCTTCTGGCCGAGCGTGGTCACGTTGAGAAACCAGACGGGGTTGCTGTAGGCCAGGCCTTTTCTGAACGTATAGGTAAACACGGCCGAGGTCACCGTTCCTTCCGGCACCGGCCCCCAGTTCACCGTCAGCGTGTTCGAATCAAAAGCCAGCGAATCCGAGTCAATGGTTATCGTCTCCGTAGTCGTGGTGTCTTCATAGTGCCCCGTTACCGTGCCCGTGCGGGCGCAGGTCTGTACCTGGTTCACATCCCGGTCACAGCTGTAGTTCTCAAACACCGATTTCGATACAACTTTGGTGGTGCACTGCGTATTTGTGCCGTCCGTGATGCTGGCGCTGTTCGCCTCGGCATTTTTTCCGTTCTGAATAAAATCCGCCGTCGGGTCGATCGTTGTCGCGGGGTTGGTCGTGCCGGAGCTGATGATGCTCTGACCTACATCATCCTGCCCGAGCGCTGACTGGCCCTTTGAGCTGATGTCTCCGTCTCCGCCCTGCACACCGCCGTAATAACTTCTCTGCGAAGGGCTGGCCGTGTAGCCGGGAATAACCGAGGACGGGTCGGTCCCGGTCGCCGCCGACGTCCCCTGACTTTTACTGCTGCCGGCAACCGCCGCCCCGGCGTTGTAAGCATCACTGACGTCGTCCGCGACGGCACACTGCACCACAGCCAGCAGCAGAAAAGGAAGCAGTCTTTTCATCGGGCTGCCTCCCCGTTTTTCAGCAGCTGAGCGGCAATCCCGGCGCAGTCACCGCGCTGTTTTACTTCCTCCAGCGCCTGTTTCACCGGCAGGCTGCCGTAGAGCACGTCGAACTTTCCGCCACAGGTGACAACCAGCGCCGGCACCGCCTTAATGCCGAACTGCTGATACAGTGTCGGGTCAATCTGCACCCCGGCCTGCTTATCTTTTTTTGACAGTTCAAACATGGCCGACGCGGTTTTGCGGAAGTCATTATCCAGCAGACCGCGCAGCGTGGCCGGGATGCCGAACCGGCGGGCGTCTGCGAGCATCGGCAGCAGCCCTTCCTCCGGGATGCCCAGACTCACAAAGTAAATGGCCGCCGGTGTGGTCCTGCTGGCGCTGTTCTGGTCCGCCTGTGACGCTGCGATATCATTCTGCAGCTGCGCCACGCGCCCCTCCTGTGCCGCCGGCAGGGTGATATTCATGCCCTGCAGCTGGCTTTTAAACAGTTCAAGGTCGCGCTGCTGCTGTTTCATGTAGGCCATATCGTCGCCGGACACGACAGGTTGCACCGCGGTACGGGCCGCGCACGGGAACACGGCACTGAGCATCAGCGCCGTCATCAGAAAGGTTTTCATACAGGGTCCTTACAGGAAAACGCAGTTACGTTTGCGCCACAGGAGATAACCGAAGTTCTTTTTCGAGGTCGGGGAATTGTGTGTACTGCCCCACAGCTGGGTGGTGGTGCCGAACGGGTGACAGTCCGAGGGTTCCGGGTACATGTTCACCATCTGATAGCGCCAGCGTGATTTCGGCATGATCGGGGAGGGGTATTCATAACAGACGGCGGTATCCGCCCCCACCGTTTCCATCACCAGTCCTTCCCGGTGCAGCTTGAAGGCCATGCGTTCGCTGACCAGCAGCGAGGCCTCCAGCGGGGAAAACTCGTTGCTGGTATAGCCCGTAAAGGGATACATCGAACCCTGCGCACCGGCACACCAGAACAGCGGGTCCAGCGGCATCCCCGTGGCGGACGCCAGCGCATCGGCCGCACAGGCCCCCTGCGCCACCAGGTTACTGAACAGCGCCACCTCCGGGTTAATGATCATGGACAGCGTGCTGTCGTTCCAGAGCGGGTCAACCTCAGAGAGGTAAGCAATGTCCATGTCCCCGGTCTGCATGCAGCCGACGCTGGTGATGATGTTCAGCCACCAGATAAGCGGGTACTTGTACCAGTGAACGTGATAGAACGCGCCAGCGACGGGGCGATCACTCTGCCCGCCGGTGCCGGTGCCGGTCCGCCCGAGATCGATTTTAAAGCCGCCCATATTGACCATCACCCCGGGTTCACGGGTTACGTCAGTCATCGCCATCGGCTCCCAGAATCCGATGGCCAGCCCCAGCCGGTAAAGTATGCCCACCGGGCAGAGCTGAATGGGGGAGCCCGGGTTCGGCGTGTCCGGATGCGAACCGGAAGCCAGCTGAATGCTGCCGAGCGTCATCGGGAACAGGCACTTCCAGCAGACGTCGCTGATGGGATTCACCCAGCGACCGTCGCCGGCATTACTGGCCGCCGCCATGACCGGCTTTGCCAGAATGGCAGAGAGCAGCAGGCAGGCAACAAGAAAGAACCGTTTCATGCTGTCCCGCCCTCCTCCCGCTGGCGCAGCCAGATGCAGACCGCCCCCTCTTCCGTGTCGTGAATACTGCCCATAAACCAGCCTTCACCGGCCGGGCGTGAGGGCTGCCAGTCACTGCAGTCGCCCGTTTTCCCGAAGCGGACGGACATGTGTTCCGGCACGTCGTTATCCATCCAGGTCGTGGCGGATGTCAGATGATGTGCCGCCAGCCAGGATTCAAACTCGCCCGGCAGCGGATATTCGCGGTTGTCTGCAGGCGTAAAAAAATCAGGGTGTGTCCAGCAGCCCCAGCGATCGCGCACGACCGGCTGAGCCGATAATTCAGCAGGGTGTGTCATAAAGGGTTTTCCGTAGTGGTGGCAGCGGAACTGCCGGAGGATCAGACGTTATTCAGGCCTGCCTGCGGGGTGCAGGCTGAGGCGTACCGCAGCGGCGCGAGGAACGAACAGCCTGCGCACGGCGGGGAGGATACCTTTTCTGAAGACTGTGAATTCAGAGCGGGATGACGGTATCAAACAACCAGACTGAGGCGGCAGACAGGACAAGGGCCATGACCGTCTCGCCAAGCAGGATGAAGCCCTCCTGCCGCAGTCCCGCTCCGGTGTGAAAATGCAGGCGGTATCCCTCCCGCTTCAGCCGTTTTAACCGCCACCACTCAAGGATCCGGGTCGCCAGGCGGCTCCACAGTATGACCAGTAATATCAGCAGCAGGCAGATCAGCGCCCGCTGCTCAAAGCTGAACTGAACAGATCCATCACCTGCCGTCATCGTCACCCCCGCCCCGTCCCCCGTTGTAGCGCATACTGTATAATGGTTATACGATGCGGGATATCTTTCTGCTGGCACAGCTGCCTTCGCCGGCCCGCGTCATGGAGTCCGCAGCGGGTGGCAGAAGCAGTTCAGACGGCACGCGCCGCGCCCTGCTCGCTCAGTGCTCCCATACCGTGCCTGCGCATTACCTCGCTGACGTTTTTCTCGTTCAGTGAGGCAATGACGATAGCAGTTCTGACATCGTTGCTGCAGGCCAGCAGTACCTGCAGCGCCGCGCGGATAATCACCGACTCTGTGTAGAGCGGATGCTCCTCCGTCATGCTGCGCAGGCCGTCCTTATCTGCGTCATTGATGCGCACGGTCGTGGCATGACGTTTTACCTGTTCAGGGGCCAGCGCCCCCCGTGCATTGTGACTCATTTCAGTGCCACCTCCTCCACCTTAAGCCAGCGGTCATCGCGCGTGATGCGTACCGGCGTGTGCTCAAAGCCGAATTTTGTTGTTAACGTGCCGTACTGGTCGAAGTACACCGGTTCATCCAGCGCCAGACTGGTGTCCCGGATATTGCCCTTCACCAGAATGACCTTAAAGTTCTGCTGACCGGTCAGTTGCTGCCGGACCCACGTCATCTGCACCGGATTATCGCCATCGATGAAGTACAGCGTCTCGCTGTACGGCACCTTATCCAGCGGGTTCACCCGGTCACCGGCGCGGGCAATCACGTTACCCTGCATGTCCCGGACCGTTTCCTGCACGGTAAAGGTCGGGTCATAGCGGAACGTCCGGTCTTTCACCGCCGGCGTAAGCCCCGCTACGGGTTCAGGTCTCACCGCATGGGCCTTTACCCGCGCTTCGGCCTCGCGCTGTATCCTGTCCAGCTCCCCGCTCTCCTTCATCCCCTGCAGCCGCTGACCGATAAAGGTCAGCAGGTCAGGTTCTGCAATCGGGAACAGATGCCCGAGGGTGCCGAGGTCTTTTGCGCTGGTGAACAGCGGGAACGCCAGGACAAGCAGCAGCACTGCCAGCCGGGACCTCATGGTGTCCCCTGCATCTGACGGGAGATCTCCGCCTGTATCACCGGCGTGATATCAGTCGCACCGCTGACAACGGCCCCCTTCACCAGGATGACGCCACCGTGCTCCGACTGCCAGCCTGTCAGGCTGGCATTCAGCGCCGTCCCGAAGCGCGTGGTCAGGGCGGTCAGGGCATCCTGCGTCAGCGGCGTCTGCGCAGTCTGCGCAGTCTGCTGCCGGAAGGTGTCGAGGGTACCCTTCATGTCAAACACCACGTATTCCGGCTGCATCGCCCGGGCAACCAGGGCACTGATACCGGCGCTGAGTGCGATGACCACTGTGGTGAGGGCGGCAATACGGGCCACCCGACCGCGTCCTGTCGATATTTCTGCCTTTTTACCGATGGCATCACGCAGCGTGCTGTCATCGGCCGTTTCACTGTCCGACCCTGCGGGCGGATGTTTCTCTTCCTGCATCGTTATGTCCTCTGTTTACGCCGCCGGCAGACCGGCCCAGCGCTCAAGCTCCTGCATTTCGGCCTGATACATGTGCGGCTCACAGGCCAGCAGGTACGCGGCCTCCTCGCTGGTTGCCCCCGCCTCCTGCGCATCGCTCATATACTGATAGTCTTCCCCGCGGGTGCTGAACATCGCACGCGTCACCGGGTCCACAAACACCCGGTGGAAGGAACTGTATTCCCCGCTGGAAATCATCACCGAACTGAACCCCGTATCGCGGGCGGGCTGGAAACCGCGGATAACCTGCGTCTCCATTTCGCTGAACTGATCCGGATTGGCATTGAGGTAGGTTTTGAACGCTTTCGCATCCTGCAGTAGCGTGACTTTGGTACCGGAACAGTCCCACGCTGCTGCCGCTGCCGGCGGTGCCGCCTGGTCTTTGGTACCGGTGAAGTCTTTGATACCCTGCGTGATGGTGATGAACGCCCCGCGATGGCGGCGCACCGTGCGATAGCCGGTTTCGATAAAGCGCGCCGCGTGCGGGTTGGAGCCGCTGAACAGACGCCAGGCTTCGTCGATAATGGCCACCTTCTTCAGACTGCGCGGCGAGTGGTACATCTTTTCCTGAATCGCCAGAATGAGTGAGTACAGGATGGCGGACAGCAGATGCGGCTGGTTTTCCAGACTCAGCAGCTCCAGCACCGCAAAACGGGTGTCACCGTCAAGCGTCGGTTTGTCCGAGTTGAAGTAATCACCGTTGGCTCCCCAGGTACACCAGCGGTCCAGCAGCAGCACCAGCTCGTTGATGCGGTTCATGATGGTCGGCTGGTTGCCGTACTCTGACCGGACATCCTGCGATTTCATGTACAGCACCACGTCATCGATACGCGCCCGGTTCAGCTTCGCCTCCCAGGCAGCCACGACGCCCTTGAGCAGGATGGTCTCACTGACCTTGTCCAGCGCATCGTTCGGACTTGCCAGCACGGTCAGCAGCCCCTGTATGCCCTCGGCCGATTCCTTGATATCGCGCACGTTGGCAAACGGGTTAAAGCGCAGCGTGGCCCCATCGAGATAGGCGCCCCCCGCCTGTTTACAGAAGTTGCGGTAGCTGCCCCCCATATCGATAACCCAGCCAAACCCGCCGGAATTAAGTACCTGACGCAGGATCTCCTGGATAAAGAAGCTTTTACCGGCACCGGTGGTGCCGGTGACCGCGATATTGAAGTTGGTGGCACCGTTGCTCTCGCTGAACATGTCAAAAAACGCCAGCGCGTTACGGTAGGTCGGCAGCGGGCTTCCCGAAGGGGCCATCTGCCGCTCGGCGACCACCGGCATCAGGTTGACCGCGTTGAAGCTCTTGCAGCGCAGGGTGGCATTCATGTGCTTCATGTCGTCCCACAGCCCCTCCTGCATCAGGAACGGGAAGGTGGTGAGCCAGTTGCGCAGCTGCTGGTAGCGCGGTGCAGACATCTCCAGATCGTTCTTGCGGAACACGTTGATGGCGGCGAGCTCACAGGCCTGCTGTTCACTGTCGTCATCCGGGCAGAACAGCGTCAGGTTCATGCTGAAACTGCACATGGCGATTTCGTTGCTGTTCAGCCCCATGCGCAGGTCACGCCACTCCTCATAGGTGCGCTGCGTGTTGGGGAAGAGTTTTCCGTAGGAGGAGTTGGCCTTTTTACCCATGTCCTGTTCCTTACGGAACGCTTCGTTCTGGCTGCTGACCTGCTCCTCGACGCAGATGGTCCAGCTCAGCAGAAACGGACAGGGGATGCCAAGGTCCGGAAAACGCATGTTCTGCAGGTTGTCCGCCGCCTGCCAGAGGGCAAACTTCTTCGGTACCTTTGTCAGCTGCATATTCACGATGCGCGTGCTGGCAACGGCGGTATCCGCCTCATCCCCCATGCGCCTGTCACCGGGCTGGCGCGCCGTGGTGAGGCGCAGGTAACCCGGGTGCACCTCCAGCTCGGTACTGTGGTCCACGCACTGGCGGTGCAGCTCCTGCTCCGGATTCCAGTTTTCCGTACCGGCATTCACCTGCCCAGGACGGTAGTTGAGCTGCTCACGAATGACCGTCAGGAATTCGGCCGCCGCCACCCGTCGGGTGTCCATGTGCGCGGCCATCATCGACACGCGCAGGGTTTCGCGGATCTGCGCCACCTCATCCATGACCCGGATGCCGCCGGTACCCGGGTGGGCATACACCAGAAACACGCGGTAGTTACGCAGATAGAGCGGATATTCGCGGTTATTCACCAGCCCTTTCAGCGCTGAGCGTTCCCAGTAGGCTCTGGTGATGGCGTTGAGGCGCGGTGCCATGCTGCCTTTCCACATGTCGCGGCTCAGCCCGTTCTCCAGCATGTCCCCCACGCACTTGCTGGCGACCATCAGCACGGTGACCGGTGTTTTACGGGGGAGTTTTTTGCGCAGCAGGTCGTCCAGTGCCTGCACCACCTGCTGGTTAGCGCCGGCGAGCGGTGCCACCTCCATGATGAAACCGACGGACCGGCCGTTGATAAACAGGTCGGATTTCTCATCGTACTCACGGTAAGGCAGCAGGCTGGTCAGCGAGGGGTAGCTGAAGTTTTCCCGCAGCATTTTTGAGGCGGCTTTTGCCCCGCCCTCGTCGCGGCTGCTGCTCAGGATACCGGCAAGGTGATCGATAACGTTACTGAGCATCACGTCCTCCCGTCTGTGCTGTCATCAGCGCCTGCATGACGTTCTCTGACAGGGCACTCTTACCCCGGCCGGTAATACCGTGGTAAAAGACATTCCGGCAAAGCGTCCCCGGCCCCCTGACACCTGCACCGGCACCGGACTGAATGGCGTGATGCAGCGCAGCCGATGTCAGCGTGCCGGGCATCGGCTCTGTCAGGTAAGCAGCCCTGCCCGTCCCGCTAACGGGTCGTGGCGGCAATAATGCCGTCTTCTCACTACAGTGAACATACATCGTCATTACTCTCCCTCGCTTATCACGCGAAAGTCTTCGTCCCAGCGGGACTTCTGCTTCACGAACTCCACGACAGCAGGCTGATGGAAGCTGTCCTGCTCATCCACCCAGGGCGCTATCCACAGGCGCTGCGTGGCGTCCGGAATACGCCGGGCATCCACCTGGCCGGGTCCGCTGTAATCGGCCGGCGTGATGTTGCCGGCCGTCACTGCAGCGGTGTGCACCGGTACCGTGGAGGCACGGAGCAATGCGGGACTGACGGGCTGTCCCGCCACGGCGCGGGGTGCGATCGTGGCCACACTGACGGTGCGGTTCGGATTAACGGCAGGCTTCAGGTTGCCGGGCGTCGCCAGCGCCTCAGCCGCAGGCTTTGGGCCGCTGTCCTTCGCGGCGCTCAGGTCGTCGAGGCTCTGGTGTTTTGACGCCAGGTGGCTGGCGTCCGACATCGAGAGGCACTGGTCGGTGGCGGTTTTGTTGCAGTCAAAGTCGGAGTTCATACCGGCGCAGCCGGTGAGCGCAGCGCACAGCAGTGCGCACGCAAAGAGTTTTTGCATGTTGGTGTCCTTAGTGGCGGCCGAACCGCGAATGGTGTGGTTTATGGCTTCAAACAGAGCGTCGGGTAACAGCAGGCTGATGCCGGCGAAAGGCACAAGGGGCGGTGGTACAGAACTCAGGGAGCCGTCACTGTACGGCTCCGGTAATAAAAGATATTCGGATCAGTTAAGGAGAAGAATGGAAACAGTCACGCACCATGCTCTTTAACCTGATACCTTTCCGGAAGCACATCGTCAGCAGGAACCAGAAGATGAAGGTGATGATGGTCATCAGCACCCGCAGATGGTCAGCGGTTTAGGCTGGATTTACATTCACTCTGCCTCCTTCACGGCCAACAGACGCTGCTGACGTTCTGTTTCAGTCAGCAGAGCCGCCAACTGACAGGCATCGGCATTTGACTGCCAGGCCCGGCGATATCGGATGCGCAGGGCACATAACCGGATAAGCTGCTCACGACGGGTGTGGTTATTCATACGGGATATCCTCAGTCTCATCATTTCTGACCTGACGGGATGTAAACGCGTATTCACGCCGGGTGAGCGCACTCCGCTCTTTTTCCAGCCAGTATGACAGCACACGCGCCGTGAGATGCCCGGTTTCCGCCACACAGCACTGAAGTTCCCGGAACGCCACTGCGTCAGCGGGGCAGTACGTTTTCAGTTCCTGAGCTGTAATATCCGGCCAGGAATGTGGTCTGCCCACCCATCGTATCAGCAGGATGAGTGACAGCAGGACAAACCCGGCTGTCGCAACGTAAAGCACCGGTCTGCCGGTAAAGAGCCCGGTCGCCGCCATCGCCGATAAACATGCCGTGACGAACCATACCGTCAGACTCTCTATATACGGCGGATAGCCTGCTGACCATTCGTCCGCCATGCGTCGCAGCCGGCAGTGCTGCGCCCACCGCTGACGGGCAGTCGGGTTCTGATTTCTGTTCACGCTCCAGCCCTCATTCCGTAAAGGTCTCTATTAAATGAAACCAGATAAATAACAGTGTTATGGCCATTCCGGATAATGATGGTAAGCACAGGTCCTGCATGTCGATGACGGGGATCTGCCAGTACCAGAACGCGAAGGCCCCATACCATGCGGGAATGAACAGCCAGGCAATGACATGCGCCAGCGGGATACGCCAGCGAGCCTTACCCTTCTGAAGAAAGTACTGTGCAGACACTATCCCGGCCGCAATCAGTACAGACACCCGCCAGAGTGGCCAGGACGCCAGTGGAGCCGGCATGTGACCGGCCCTGAGCAGCAGAGCCAGCGTGGTTTTATTGACAACCATCATGGCGATCGTGAGCGTCATCGCACACGCTGAGGCGCTCAGCACCTGACGACATGCCCTGTTCATGCAGCGGCCCCCCGCGCGGTGATATGAAAGCGCATATGGCTGTTCACCGGCACGGGCACCTGGCGGTTCATCAGGGTCAGAAGCAGCATCGCCCGCTTCATGCCATCCGGCTCATACCACACCGCCTCCAGCCCTTCGAACACGCCGTCGCGGATAACCACCCGGTCACCGTGCGCCGGTGCATCCGTGGTGAGCGGCGCGCTCTCCCACCCCTGATTGAGCCGGGTTATCACGCTGTCCGGCACCACGGACGGCAGACCGCCGAAGCTTATAAGCGTTGAGACACCCCGCGTGGCCTTGATGGCCGTGGTATGCACCACCTCCGGGTCAAAACGCACAAAAATATAGTTCGGGAACAGCGGTTGCTCGGCGATGCGCCGGATGCCCCCGTTCTGCAGCCGGACCTCGGAGAAGACCGGGAGCAGGCAGGTCACTCCCTGACTCTGCAGCTGCTGCTGCGCCCGCTTCTCCTGCGCGTACTTCGTCTGCGCCACGTACCAGTTTTCCATAGCCGTCTCCTGTTCCTGTCAGTTGATGGTGTCACCCAGGCGCAGCTGGCTGGCCTGACGCAGCACTTCGTCGGGGTTCAGTACCGGGGCATTGCCGCCACCGCTGTTTGCCGGCGTGACCGCGGCAGTCTGCTGCGCGCTAGGCTGTGGCGCGGCTTTCTTCTCTTTCTCTGCTTCCGCATCCTCAATGGTCTCCAGCCGGAAGCCCTGCTGGAACACCACGGTGACGGCGTTACCGGCGCCGATATCAATCACCGGGTGGTACTGCTCGGCACGCTTGATCCAGTACTGACTCAGCGTGTCAGCGGCCTTGCTGGCCCCGCCGCCGAGTCCCTGCTTGAGGATATCGCCCGCGCCCACAGACGCCGAGGCCCCCAGACCCACGGTCGGCGTGGCGGCCGATTTGATGCCCTCACCGAAACCGGACAGCAGGCCGGCCGCACCGGCATTGGCAATGATGGCCCCGTTGCGCATGACCGGCTTGCCGCGGATACCCTGCTTGCCCTGGTAAGCCACATGTCCGTCAAACGGCATATCGATGTGCTTACCGTTTTTCAGGATGCAGCTGATGTTTTTCGTGCGGACTTCGCCGCGCTCGCTGGAAATATCACCGTAGATTTCCCCGGTGACGCGGCACTGGTCGAGGCTGTACGTTTTGCCGTTGGGCAGGGAGACATCGCCGATAAGGGTGATGACCACGGGCGAGGTATTCTGCTGACCGGTCACGCTGGCGTTGGCGTCTGCCCCCTCAATCATGACCGCCTCGGAGAACGAACCCGACGGTATCCACGGCAGGTTCGTTTTTTTCGCCGCGAGCGAAGCATACGTGAAGGTGTCACGCTGCAGGCCACCGGCGCGTACCGTGCCGGTGCCGGGGTAAAACCGGCTTCCCTGACCGGCAGAAGGCCCCCCTGACGGATCGCTCACACGCCACTGCGCCGGTCCCGCCGGGCCGGTGGCCACCGGGGCATTCGCAGCGGGACCGGCCGGCGGGGTGGTGGTCTGTCCTGGTCCGGCCGGCGGTTTGTTACCTTCCTGAGACTGCTGCTTCTGTAACTGAGCGATGGCATCTGCCATCGTACTGAGCTGCTTCTTCAGGTCCTCATTCTGCGTTTTCAGCGTCCCGGTAAGTGTTGAGAGGTCTTTCTCCAGCCCGGCGGTTTTATTCTGCTGCTGCTGCAGCGCCGAGGTGGCCACGCCGCTGGTGAAGGACGTGCTGACCAGGCTGCCGGTCATATCCGGCGCGGACTTCTGTGCCGGATGGTTCAGTTCAGCCTGATGGCGTGAATACGCCCAGATACCGCCGCCGGTGGCGAGCATCACCGCCGCGGCCGCGCCGGCAATCATCCACTGCCGGCGGCGGGTCAGGGTATTGATGCTGCTCATGCCCCGCCCTCCTTATCCGTGGAGAAAATCACCCACACGTACCCTTCGCCGTTCGCATACAGGGTGCGGGTGGAGAGCATCACGGCGCGCACGCCCTGCTGCCAGAACTGCTTTTCACTGAGGGTGCGGGTGACGTAACCGGTGTTTTTCATCCGGTAACGCATCACGCGCAGGTGCGAGCCTGCCAGCTGTCGCTCCGGCGTGAGCAGGACGCCGGCAGGCGGGTTGTACGCCGGAGCCCGGCTGGCCTTCATGTCGGTATAGCCGTCAGGCACGCCGCCGTTTGCCACGGTGCGCGCCACGCTGACCAGCGTCTTCTGGAACGGCTGGCTCTCCTCCCACGCCTTCGCATCCGGGTTCGGCTTCAGCGGCACGTCCGCCGGAATAAGCTCCAGCGTGCGGCCGCTGCCGGGTTTCGGGGACACGTCGAGCGAGACGCTCACCCCGCCGGCCGTTTCGATAAAGAGGGTGAAATCCTGCCCGGTCAGCGGGGTGATGAGCAGTGCGCCGTCGGCGGTGCTGTCTTTTGTGTACGCGCCCTCCGGACCGGTGACGGCGGTGATAAGCTCCCCGTCAATGACGATTTTGTTCGGGCTGGTGTTGCTCATCTGCGCTTTGAGGTGCGCGTTATTCTCAAATACGGTGCCGGCCGGGCCGGGCACCACAGCTGAGGCCACAGCAGGCACCAGCGTGAGCGCTGCCAGAGCGGTGAGCACGGAAACGGTTTTCTTCATGGTTCATTCCTGTTGCGGGCGGCGGTCAGGTTGCGTCCAGGGTACTTCCGTGAAGGCCGTCAGGCGGATAAGGCCGTCCACGTAGTGCACGCTGAGTCGCCAGGCTTTTTTCGTGTCCGGCAGCGAAAGTTTCAGGTTGCCGTTGGTGGTGCCGGCGCTCAGCGTTCCCCGGGCGATGATGTCACCGGTGGTGGTGTCGGTGGTTTCATCGTCAAGGCGGAACACGGAGGAGACGCCGTTCTTTCTGATGTACTCAGCTTCGGCGGCAAGCTGTTTTTTCATGGCGTCACGGTCTTCCGGCGGGACAAAGCGCAGCAGGGCGGCGTGCTGGCTGTCCACGGTCTCGGGCGTGACGGACAGGCGGAGATTGATAAACGAGCGGACCAGCAGTCCGTTCAGGGCGTCGTCTCCGGAGGCGGCGGTGGAGACAAACGGCCGGTCAAACAGCATGGGAACGGTGATGGTTTTCTGGGTGCGGGCAAAGTGCCACGCGAGGGCGCCGGTGATGCCGTTCGCGGCAAGGCTCAGGGCCAGAAGCGAACCCAGCCCCGCCAGCGCCAGCACTGTTACACGATTGCGCCCCTCCCGGACCTTGTACCTCATATCGGTTTTCCTTCTGTCTGTAATACGCGCCACCCGCAGGTGGCGCACGGGTTACTGCATCCAGTGCCGGTTGCCCGAGTCGGGCACCCGCCTGAACTGCAGCCGGAGCAGCGCGGTCGGCAGATACCAGTAAAGGAGGTTCAGGAGCCACCAGGTGCCCTGCCCCTTCTTCAGATGGCGGATTAACAGCCACAACGCGCCGGCCACAACCAGCATCACGATGAACATGTCGCAGAGCAGGCCGATACCGGCGCACGCAACGATGACGCCGGCCTCCTCTGGCGGGAGTCCGAGCAGGCGTTTCTGCTGATTGAGGGTTTCCGGGAACTGGTACTGAAGCGATTCCCTGTCCATGACGGGGATTAACCGGCGAGGCTGAAGAGAACGCGGGTGACGACGATGAGGAAGCCGAGGCCGCCCACGAACAGCATCGGGTTGCGGGTTTTGATGTAGGCGCCGATGGAGATGATGACCTCGGCAATGTACAGCCCCCACTCGATGGTGCTGCCGTGGCCGAACGTATCCTTCGCGTCCTGTTTCTGGCTGGAGAGCAGGTCTTCGGCGCGCACCAGATGCGGGAGCGCGAAGAACAGCACCGCCAGAGCAATCAGCAGCACGTTAACGCGGTGACGCCAGAGAAGACTAAAGCTGCGGTAAAGCGTGCCGATAAAACCGGATGGTGCTGCGGTCCGGAACGCCGGGCAGGCTTCCGCAGCCCCCTCCGCCAGCGCGGGTTTGCCTGTGACAACTTTCATGTAAAAAACCCTCAGTTTGAGTTAAGGAAATGTCATTGCGCGTAAACAGACGTAACGCGACGTAAGTGTACATTTACTCAAAAAAAAAAAATCTGTGACGTATGTCACACTTTTAACCCTTCACTTTAAGATTTTTAGGATTATTCCCGGACGGCAGGCGCGTAGGCTTTCCGCTTACTCAGGGCACGCCTCGTAAGGGGGTCATAACAACATGAAGGTCAAAGAGAAGCTGGGAGACGGACGCGGACGTCCCCGCAAGTACGCACAGGGAGAAATGCAGTACCGCAAGCTGTGGCTGCCGGAGAACCTGCTGATGGAGCTGCGGGTCGCCGCCCGCGTCAGAGGGTATACGACGAATGATGAAGTCATCAGTCGCCTGGTAAGTTCCCTGCGGTTCACGCCGCGCCGGCCGGTGATTAAAACCGATGAGGGTCAGCGGATGGTTGCGCTGGCAAGATTATTTGATGAGTTCCTCCAGTCACGGCTGGATATTATCCGCCGGGAGTATGCGGTACAGGAAAATAACGGGGCGGACAGGAAAACGTTCGTGCCGGGAAAGAACCGGGCGTTCAGCAGCAGCTTTCCCCTTAATTTACGCCGCGATATGGAAATCAGTGCGCGATTTAATCAGCGCAGCGTGAATCAGGAAATTATGGAGCGCCTGCTGGATTCCCTGAATTATTTCACGGAGCAGCAGCTGCCGGAGAACGAAGAAGTCAGGCGCCTGCGTGAACTGGCCATTCTCTTTGACGAATTTATTGCGGAAAAAGTGGCGGTGGCGGAAAACCCGCTGACGAATAACACCGGGGAAGAAAAAAAAGAAAAGCAGTAAGGCAGTCTTCAGGCCGGGCAGGATGCCCGGCTTTTTTATCTCTTTCAGGAAATCTCCGTAAAAAAGGATAAGCCTGGCCGACCCCGTAATTTTTAATCCCGGACAGGAAGCATAAATCTGCGCCGGAGTCAGACCGGCAGGACTGCCTGGATGATCCCTCCTGCAGCAACCGCAATATACCGGACACAGTCAGGGTTCAGTAAAAACATTTCTCATTCCTGCCGGAATAAATCATTAACACCACGATGGCATCAGATAACGCCGGCACAGAATGTTCCGTCACACCTTGCCTGCATGCCGGAGAGAAAAATAAAAACCTGACGCAGTCTTTCTGCCGAAAATCATAACATACAGTTGTGTTTGTCGCGGAGGGGGCTTACCTGTTCAGTGATACAGGACAGAAAACATGATGAGTTTTACTGGGTGAGAAAACCGCCGACTTCTCCGGCGGTTATTTAATTAAAATTCGTGACCAGCTTCAGACCGGATACAGAAAAACCAGGGTGATTAATTGTCTTCCAGAAGAAAGTGTTTACTCTCCGCTTTATCTTCAGCGGCGGACATGGACGAAAGGTTACGGTCAATAATCTCTTCCAGCCCGTTGTCCACGTCTTCACCCCGGATCCGCAGATACATTTCGGAGAGCATCGCCATCATGATGCTGATGCCTTCACGACTGCCGGAGACCCTGCGGATTAAATCCCGGTTAAATCCCTCCATGTCGAATTTATTCCCCTCACCCTGGTGTTTCTTCACCATCAGACCGATGCCGACCAGTTCATTCACCACGGAGGAAAAGTTCACGTCACCGTGCGTGGCCCCGTTCTGAATCTCAATCTGTACCAGCTCCTGCACTTCCCTCTCGGTTTTTTCTTTGAAGTAGATATTTCTTCTGGCCATACCATTTTCCTTACTGCACGAACGGGGTATTTCCTGTCCGCTGTGTGTTGTATATTTTTGTTTTTTAACTCCGGGTCTGCCACCGGGACGGGATGAACCCTTACAGTTCCTTTTTTTATTATTCTTACGGATTTCACTGTGTGTCAATCCGGCACCGTGCATTAATTTTATCAGGTGTGTTAATCCGGCACAGTGCCCGGTTTTTATGTGTGTTAATCCGGCACAGTGCCCGGTTTTTATGTGTGTTAATCCGGCACTGTGCCCGGTTTTTATGTGTGTTAATCCGGCACTGTGCCCGGTTTTTGTGTGTGTTAATCCGGCACTGTGCCCGGTTTTCATGTGTGTTAATCCGGCACTACATGTGATCTCTATCAAAATAAAATATTGATTTAAAACAATAGCTACAATTAACACACCCTGCAGTGCCGTTTGCAGTGCCTGATTAACACACCATCCGGCACTGTATCAGCACACAATCCGGCACTGCATTAACACACAATCCGGCACTGTCATATCATCTAATCCGGCACTGCAAAGTGTGTTAATTAACACACTATTTCGCGCATACAGGCCGGATGCAGTAAAATATCACCAGTAACGTCATGTTTTAAAAACAAAAAACCGCAAGATAAAATCTTGCGTGGGGTGTGATGAAAGATAGCCCCCGGAGAGCGGCTTGTTAAATAACGCCATCCTCATGAATTCTTTATATCCGGGATGGTCTTCATCAGACTGCCTCAAGCGCCGCGTGCGCGTCTGTAACGAATTATCTTGCCAGCGATGATCTGAACGCGTATTTTTCACACGAACCCGCCTGGCGCATTATGCGCATGCACGTGAGATTATCAGAATGAAATGGTTTGCTGTTCTCGGGCTCGCCGCTGTATTCAGCGTGCAGGCCGAACCGGAAATGTGCTTCACGAAAGCCGGAAAGGATTTCGGTATTGATCCGCGCCTGCTGATGGCACACTCCATTCAGGAATCACGCATGCGTAATAATGCGCTGAATACCAAAAGTAGCGGGGGAACGCATGACGTCTGCAACATGCAGATCAACAGTTCTCATTTCAGTCAGCTGAAAAAGTTTGATATTACGCGGGAAAGGCTGCTGAAAGATCCGTGCATCTGCATTTATACCGGCGCATGGATCGAGGCGCGCAACTTCAGACAGTACGGCAGAAACTGGGACAGCGTCGGAATGTATAATACCGGACCCAGCCCGAAGCTGATAAAACAGCGTCGGGAGTATGCAGCAATAATTAAAAGTATCTATCGCGTGCTGATCGCCCGCGATGAGGTTTATGTTGCCATGACACAGAAGAATAAAAAAACGCCTGCGCCGGAAACCTTTATCAGCGCAGACGTTGACACCCCCATAAAATAACCCAGCACACCGGGGTTAATCGCTATGCTTTGAGTTTTGCGAACTCCTCCGCCATTTTCCACAGCGCCTGATTAAGTTTTATATCGCCATCAATTCCCGTTACCGGCCGGGTCGTAGTTCTTTTTCCTTTCGCCGTTCTGCCGGGGACGCCGCCCTTGATAAGATTCTCCTGGACAATATTAAACGCGGTCCACAAATCGGTGCCTTTGTCATACCAGGCGCGCGGCTGAATAATTCGTTCTGCCGATACAGGCGGCTCCTTTCCCTCATATTTATACTCCAGCGCCAGTTGTCCCAGCAGGCGGCGTTCTTCGCTGTTTACCTGAATGGCTTTCATCATGTCGATGTTATTTTCAACCTTATCGAACACCCCGAGCACCTCATAAGCCCCCTCAATCACCTGCGACACAATATCTCCTTTATGCGGCACGCTGATTTCACCAAATGATTTCCAGCACACCAGTCCGTTGGTACACACCTAGCGGAAAATACCGGGGATCATTTTATAACCGCTCGATCCGTCATGGCTGTTCAGTAAAACAATTTCAGGAACTTCTTCACCGGACAGATTATTTCCCCGGCGCAGGCGGATCATGTGTCTGGTAAAGTCACGGCGCTCCGGGTCGCGCACGCGTAACTGACTGGCGTAATAAGGCTGGAAACCTTCGTCGCGCAGTTTATCCAGCAGGGTGATGGTTGGAATATACGTATACCGGTCAGATCGGGAGTCGTGTTTTTCAGCGGAAAAGGCGCTCGGCACGACGCGCATCAGCTCATCATTGGTCAGTGGATTATTTTTACGGACAGACGTGGGGGCGGCGTAGCGGGTGGCAAAACGGACCATAATAAAATTCCTTATATTGAGAAAGACGGTGAAATCGACGTGTTTTCCGGCCGGGATCATTGCCCGGCAGCGGCGGCGTAATACGCCCGGACGACCACAAATCCGGTGTCATATTCCTGGACGGCCACGGGATACCCTTTGTGGACGTAAATTTTCAGGGCTTCCGGCTCCGGGGTGGGCTCCTCAATGAGCGTCAGTCCGGCCAGTACGGCCCAGTGCATGCCCGCCACACCGGTAAACTCACCGTTTGCACGGATCCAGAGGTAAAGGTCCGCAAACTGAGCCGGACTCAGGTCGCGGTTTTCCTGTCTCTTCACGCCTGTTTCGGTAGATTCTGAAGCGGCGGTGTTGACGTTCTGTGTGTTCATGCTGGTTTCCTCTTATCGGTTGCTTTAACCCTGTTTCGGTGAGTTCCTCGCGGCGAAGGGCAGAGTAGCGACGGGCGAGGGATGCACGAAGGGCGTCACCGGAGGCCGCAGCGCAAGCGAGCAGAGCGAGTGCGAACGGGCGAGGAACGGCGAAGCGTACCCTTCAGGGCAGACGGAGAACGGTGCTACGAACAGCCCTCCGCGGGGAGCACACCGGAACAGGCTGCACGATCGGGAGATGAGCAGGAACACACCCGACACGACGGAACGGCGTGGCGGCATTACAGGGCGCAGCGCGCCCGGTGAACGCACCGGCGACAGCCGGTTGCAGCCCCCGACCTTCGCCATCAGACCCTGGCCGGGAGGCCCGGAACACGCCCCGCGTGGTCCGGACCGGTCCGTTCTGCAAAGGCAACCAGCGCCGCAGCGTCGGCGCTGACGCGGTCTGCGTTATCAGCATCGAAGGGCAGCATCCCGCCCTCTTCCCCGGCCAGGGTGACCAGGTCCGCAAAAAAGAGTTCGTGATAAGCAGGATAACAGGCAGCTGCTACAGTTACTGATGAAGACATGGACGGCTTCTCCGAGGTTCAGGTAATGTTGCCGGTTTTACCTGACTGGTGACGAAACCGGGCAGGGGCACCCCCCTGCCCTTTTTCGTATCAGGCAATGATTTTCCGGTTACAGATAACTTTCCAGTCGGTACAGGTCGGGCTGTCCCGCAACGGCGTCAGGCTGACTACGTTCTCCGCTACGCCGTTCATCACCAGAATCCGTTCAATGCCCGCAAACCAGTCCTCATCCGGGCGCACCGGAAACCACAGATTGCTGTTGATACCGCTCAGCAGCGGGTCGTTACAGAAGTGCACGCCCCTCCCCTGCCGCGTTTCGCAGCCCGTGACGATAAGCTCCATGCGCACGCTCAGCGTGACGGCGCTGCGCGCCAGCTGCTCCGCGACGTCGCTCCAGCACCACTCTGCCGAATCCGGCACCGGCAGCTCCATGCAGCGCAGGAATTTTTCCCCTGCCCGCGCCGCACGCTGTGCAAGGCCGAGCACGGAGGGTTCGCCGCTGGCGGCGTCTGCGCCGTCCAGCCAGTGCCCGTTGTGGAAAAATGCCTCATCGCCGTTATCAAGACGGATAAAACAGTATGCACCCATCACGCGGACGATATCGGCCTGGGTGACCGGCGTCAGCGCTGATGCCGCATTCTGAAGGGTTCCCGTACTCATGCTTTTGCCTCCATCATTGTGTGTACAGCCTGCATAAACTGCGGCCACTGCCGGAATGGCATGGGCCGCATGGTGGCCCTGCGTCCGTTTCTCAGGGCATTTACAAACGCCTCTGCCTGTGACAGGATTTGCGGGTCAGAATTCATATAACTCTCCAGTACAGTTTTTTGACGTGGCGGGTTTTCCCGGGGGGGAGTTCCCGCCGTTTAAGAAGCAGGCAGGATGCCTGCTTTTTTTACGCCTGTGGTCCGCCGGATGCTCCGGCACTGATTTCACTGAGACGTCCGGCCAGCCAGCCGCTGGCCCGCCCCCACGCCACCTCTCCCGCCAGGCCGAAACGCTCGTGCACGATATGACTCGCCAGTATCCAGGCCCGGAATGAGGCCAGCGGCAGCACGTCGCCGGTTGCGGTTTCGGCAACCACCTGCGCCAGGTTGCTCAGCACGGACCAGAGCCGCGCATGCTGTTCGCTGTCGCTCAGATTCTGCGTGCGCAGTGCGGTCAGTTCTGCAAGACTGTCGGCCAGCTCCGGCGACAGACCGGCAGGTGGCGTGAATTTTTCCGGCAGGGACGTAGCTGCCCTGCCTGCGTGATGCGTCTTCATGGTTAACTCCCGACCCGGCACTCTGACTGCCGGATAAATAATCACGCAATATCAGCCACATACATGGAATACCCTGCCATCAGTAACAGCGCCAGGTGAGAACAGCCCTCCCGCCACGCGGCTTCACCGGTTTCCCCAAACAGGTTCAGGGCAAGCTGCCCGGCACGGTTCCAGGCTGACAGCGATGAAAACGGCACCACCGGACGCGGGCGGGTCCAGTCCGTTACCGTGTCGCAGACCCGATCCGCCATATTCCGTATCGTGCCGTACAGCAGTTCCTCACGTTCAGCCTCATCCATCTCTCTCGTGCTGAGTGCAGCCAGATAAGCCAGATCGTTGCGCAGTGCCTGACTGAGGCCAGGTATTTCCGGCACGTCAGCCCGTGTATCAGCAGACTCATGCGCGGCCGTTTTCATACCCCGAAGAGTCTGTGCTTTCTTTTCTGCCGATGCGGCCTGAAACACCGCCAGCTCCGGCAGGTTTTCCGGGTATTCTTCGCGCCACAGGTATGAATTCAGATCCTGTGACAGGGACTCCACGGAGCGGACTATGTCATACACAGCCGGGGTGGTTACTCCGCCCATCTCTGCCAGCTCTGTCACCAGTAAGGCCGCTTCCTGCGGGGCGAAAAGTTCATCACCATGATCCGGTGCCTCAATGCCGAGACGTTCAAATGCACGGAACATCAGCAGGTCGCCTTCCTTTTTTGCGAGGTTAATCAACGCACTGGCCTTACGGGAAAGGTAAATAACGGAAAAGTCCTTCACCCCTGTTTCGGTAGATTCTGAAGCGGCGGTGTTGACGTTCTGTGTGTTCATGCTGGTTTCCTCTTATCGGTTGCTTTAACCCTGTTTCGGTGAGTTCCTCGCGGCGAAGGGCAAAGTAGCACCGGCAGTGAACGGAGAAAGGGAGCCCCCGGAAGCCGCAGCGCAAGCGAGCAGAGCGAGTGCGAACGGGTGAGGAGGCAGCGAAGCGGTGCGCTTTCGGGAGTGAATCTGACTGTGCTACGACCAGCCCTCCGCGGGGAACACGCCGGAACAGGCTGCACGACAGGGGGAGATGAGCAGGAACACACCCGACACGACGGAACGGCGGGGCGGCATTAAAGGGCGCTGCGCGCCCGGTGAACGCACCGGCGACAGCCGGTTGCAGCCGTTGAACCTGGACATCAGCCCGAAACCGCTCGCGGACGAAACCCGCAGGGGTTCGGTGGCGCTTGGCGGCTTGCCGCTTAGCGACATAGGGCTCGACGACCCGGCCGGAACGGACGGGAAGCCGGAGCGTGGCCCCGGTTTTTGCCGTGTTTTCTGGTTGTGATGGTGGCATTTCTGGTTTCAGAAGCAGAAACAAAGCGCAGACCGGTCAGACAGTGGCCAGTTCCGGTTCAGCAATGCTGAAAACCAGCACTGTACGACAGAACACAGTGAATGCAGGGTGCGGAAGGCGCGCCGCAGGCGCGGGCTTTCTCCACCGCCGCGCAGCGGCAGGGTTTTCCGGCGGCCTCACCGCAGGAACGGGCTTCCCTGCCCGCCGCCGTCATTTCCCCAGCGCTTCCTGCGCCAGCCCGACAGCCTGACGGATACCGTCAGCGTCTTCACCCCCGGATACCAGCCACCGCCCTGCGCTGTTCAGCAGCGCCTCCAGGCTGTCAGCTGGCAGGCTCACCATGCGGGTACGATGCGCCTCCGCACGCCAGTTTCTCACCATTTCGCGTACCGCCTGCCGGTCAATACCGGTGTCGTGGTGCTCCCGGTGCGCGGCGATATCCGCCAGGACAATCTCCGCTTCGTCGTCCGTCGTGCCCATTCCCTCCGTGCAGTGATGCACGTCCTGCGCCGTCCAGATCAGCGCCGTCAGGCGCATGTCCGGGCCGTAATCACGCAGCAGCCACGCACAGATTTCATTCACATTACCGTGTCCGGTCATCGCGATATCTCCTCTGCGGGGCGGCACCGCCGCCCCGGCCGTTATCAGTCCAGAGCGCGGAAAATCGCGGCCGCTTCCGGGTGGGTTTCTGTATACGCCATCAGCTGGCGGTGGCGCAGGCAGTAATGACGGCACAGTTCTTCCTCATCGTGCCGGTCATACATCCAGCTCCGGTGGTTCAGCACCAGCGCCGTGATGATGATCCCCGCCGCCTCGCTGCTTACCGTCATATCGCTGCCGTTATTCGGGTTCACAAAGCGCCAGCTTTCATCCGTGGCGGGCTTCATAAAGCCGCCGCTGTCCGGCAGCTGCGCGAAGTCCCACACAGCCCCGTCATATCCCTCCAGGTAACGGTCGGCGTACAGATACACGTTATATTCAGCGCGAAAGAAATCGTCGCCGAACAGGGCGGGCAAAAAACGCAGGCGCACGTAGCCGTCCAGGATGCGCGCAGGCTGAAAGTCAGGGGTGGCTGTATTCATCAGAAAATCTCCGCAGTCAGGGTGGTTAACAGTTCCGGCCTGTGCCGTGACTGAATGACAGCCCGGCGGAAAGCGGAGTGTTCATGAGCGACGACGAGGCCGCAGCGCAAGCGAGCAGAGGGGGGATGACGGACGGTGCTGACGCGAAGCATGAGCGGAAGCGCGACGGGAGTCAGCGCCCCGGCGCGAGTGCGAACGGGCGAGGAGGCGAGCCTGCGATCTCTTGAACACGCAGCGGCCGGGCTAAAGTGAAGTCACGGCACCGGCCGCAGGCCGCACGGACCGGTTTTCTGCCCTTCCGCCGCCGGGCGGCATAAATGTGGCGCGCAGCAACATCCTTTTATGAACCTTCCGTGACATTTATCCACAATCCGGGTGCATATCACGCCCGGAAATCTGTGGATAAAAATGGCCCTGCCGCTGAGCATCCGCCCTTTCGGGGTGTGGTCGTTTTTTAATCACACCCCGGTATGCTCAGTCATCCCCGCAGACAGGACCGCAGCCGGGCCGCCCGCCGCGACGCGTCCGTCAGCACCCGGTGGATATCCTCCACCGCCAGCATGGTCAGGCGCAGGTCCGCGCTGTCACTGTCGCGCGGGCAATACTGACGCATCGCATGGATGCGCAGAAACAGCTCCGTCAGGGTATCGTCAATGTCGGCCACGTCTTCCGCCAGGCGGTCACGGGCGCGCTGCTGCTGATTATCTGTACTCATCACAATGATTATTCTCCGTCAGGCCGCGCGTGCGGCACGCTGTTCACCGAGGCGACGCAGGGCCGCCGTGTGGTACTGCTCCATCAGCTCGATGCCAATCCAGCGTCGCCCGCACTGGTCCGCCGCGACGCAGGTCGACCCCGAACCCGCAAACGGGTCCAGAACCAGGTCGCCGGGCTGCGTGAAGCTCTCAATCAGCGGCCGCAGGATGCTGACCGGCTTTTCCGTCGGGTGGTGGCGGTTGCCGGTGTACTGCCAGGGCATCACGTCCGGCAGCGGGTTACGCGGCAGGGCCGGGCGCCCTTTGGCCAGCACATACGCACTCTCGTGCTGGTAGCCGACGAAGGCGGACTTTGAGGCGTAGGGCTTGGTGAAAACGAGGTGGCCGACAACGCGGAAACCCGCCGCTTTCCAGGCCTGCATAAAGATATCGACGCGGTTCCAGCCGTAGAAGCTCACCGCCAGGCTGTTGGTTTTCAGCACCCGGTACATCTGCTGACTGGCCGGCAGCACCCACTCGCTGTTAACGTCGTTGGCAATTGAGCGGCCGGAACGGTCCTTAAAGCCGACGAGGTAAGGCGGGTCGGTTAATATGAAATCAATGCTGTTATCCGGAAAGCCGCCCATAACCTGTACGCTGTCGCCGTGCATGAATCGTGACATAGTGATGCTCCTGTGTGTGAAAGGGGCACCGGTAGTGGTGCCGTGACCTCCACACAGACGGGCGAACAGCAGAGCAGACAGGGGCGACACCGGAAGCCGCACGCGCCGCCGGAGCGGACTGAATGTCCCGCGCACGGCGGGGAACGGGTGAGGATGGCGGCAAGGCTTCCCTTGTCTGCGAGGCCGCCCGGCTACCGTGAGGGCACGGCACTTTCTGCCCGCCGTTTTCCGGCCGCAGGACGGGGAGCGGCATAAGCGCGGAGCGCAGCGACGTCATTATCCTTTCAGTGGAAAGCGCCGCCCGTCGGGCGGCCGCTTTGTTTCCGTTTTCAGTCGCGGAAGTCCTGCCAGTGGTTACCATTCCGGTCCCGTACCACCGGCGCGTCAGGGGTGCCGGTCACGGTCCACTCATCCAGGAAGCGGAGGCCGGTAAGCGTCTGCGCCTGTGCGTCGCTGAGCAGGACGACGGCCTTCAGCCAGACATCGTTGCCGCCGAAGCGCCAGTAACAGCCCTCACTCTCACAGGCATCCTCCTTCCACCACGTCCGGCCCATATGCGTACACGCCGCTTCAGTCAGCAACGCGTCCTGAGACCGGATAAGCAGGTGTTCCTCTGAACATGCGCCTTGCCACTCTGTCTGAAAGGAAACCAGCCAGATTTTCATACGTCCTCCTCCCGCCGGGCCAGCACGGTGTCAGCGCAGTGACGCAGGAAGTACCAGCTGAGGCTGGTGTCAGCATCGAGGGTGGCGTCAGCCAGCGCCAGCGTGGCCAGCACCTCGTCCGGGGTCAGCTCCGGGGCAACGTCTTCAAAATCATCCGCAATCCAGATGTGGCAGACGCAGGGTACTGCGGGGGCAAAACGCTGCAGATGTGCAATAAAATCAGCGATGGTGACGGGTTTATTCATGCTCTTTCCGGCGGGCCTGCGCCCGCCGCCTCCTGTCAGCCGCCGAAATGCGCCACGTTATCCACAATCCATGCCGGGCCGGTCACTTCCCGGAATCCGTCTTCGTCTTCTTCCTCACTCCACTCCAGTGAATCGCAGCACGCCTCTGCCTGCTCACCATCGCTGTAGAGGGCATAACCGCAGTAGTCACACCCTCTTTCGGCGTACCAGTGTTCGACGGTGACGCCGTAACGCCCACTCAGGGCGGCCAGTAACGACTCCGACGGCGGCGACCACGGCGTGTCGAAGTCCACCGCCAGCCAGTCCTCACCACCGTTACAGATATTCAGGTCATACCCGCGCGGCCATTTGGTGCCATAGTGGTGTGTGTACCAGTCGTAACCGGAAGGCACGCCAGCCAGCAGACGCCCGTTAAAGCCGTTGATTTCCACATCCAGCCGCGGCGGCAGCACCATCAGCAGGTCGAGGGGCTGTGCCTTCAGCTCCGGCAGACCGTCACAGACGGTATCCCACCATGTCTGCACGGTGGTGGCGGAAAAACTTCCGCACCAGTCGTGACGCTGCCCGGCGAACACGGCGACGATGCATTCCTGCCGGGCCGGAGTCAGGTCATTCCAGCGCCGGTCACGCAGGCCACTTTCCAGCCACAGGGCATGCAGGTCATCGCACGCGGCGTCCGTCAGCACAGTGCCCTCGCGCAGGCAGCACAGCCACTGCGTAAACGCCTGATTACCTGACACATCGTGATGTCCGTCGCGTCCTTCTTCTGCACACGACGGGTAACCTTTCGCGCCCGTCAGCGCCGGATACGGCGCATAATGTTCACCGTCTGCCGGGCGCAGAATCCCGGCACACCCGGCCAGGAACAGCTGGACACCCTCCGCTGCCGCCCGCGCATACGACGGATAACCGCCGCCGGCAAACAGCGCCCTCACCTGCCCGATATCTTCACTGCGGCCGCTCACGCGCAGCCGGTTACAGCACCAGTTCGGCATGTTCCTCTCCTCCGTTGATGGTTGCACGGCGCACTCTCACGCCGTGCCGCCACAACAGACGGGCGAAAAGCTGAACAGACAGGGGCGGACGTGAAGCCGCACGCGCCGCCGGAGCGGACTGAATGTCCCGCGCACGGCGGGGAACGGGTGAACAGGCCGGCGACAGCGTCCCTTGTCTGAGAGGCGGCCCGGCTATCGTGAAGGCACGGCGTGCCCCTGGGTGGCGCGTGAAACCGGCAGGAAAGTGAGGGGCTGAACAGCAGGCGGCGTCAGGCGGTACGCCGCGCCGCATGGAAGCGGAGCGCAGCGACGGCCTTCAGAAAATGGACAAAAAAAAGCCCGGGAGGTTAAACCGGGCGATGAAGCCATATCGACTCAGGTGTCCGGTCTTCAGGCCGGCTCGCTTAAAAAAGACCCCTGCGGCTGTCAGAGAGACCACAGGGGTAACGTGAGTGCATGAAGACTGCCATGCAATAGTGAGTAGCAGAAGAATAATAATTCAGTGGCGGGACAATGCAACCCTGTAACGAAATGTGGCTTAAGCAGGGAGCCCGCGCAGGCCTGTCAGAAATTATCACGCACCGGGCGGAATGACCACGCCGTTCAGTCCGTCCTGTCATCTGCAGCAGGCGCCTTCAGCTCCCACATGGCCTGCCGGATGAGCCAGAATCCTGGCGAGTGAAACACTCTGCCCAGCTGCTCAGCCAGTCCGGGCGTGACTGGAATTCGCCCCCCGAGAAAGGCCCACACGTCAGCATTATCCAGTCCGGTACGCCGGCAGAACATTTCCACGGAAATATCGTGCTCAGCCATAAGATAAGCAAGAAACCGCCCGGGAGAAGTGCGCCCGTCCATAAAGACCCCAGAGTTTTATTATTGTTACCGGCAGCATAAAACGCCGTCTCTGCTCTGCACAATAACTGACCGGAAATAATAACCCGCCCTTTACCGTCTGCCAGCAACGCTCGCCGCAGTCACGGCTGAGGCGTACCGCAGCGCCAGCGAGGAACGAACAGCCGTGGCGAGGAAGCGTCACGTCACCGGTGGCAGATAGAGTCTGCTTACGCCCGGAATGGACTGAAGGCCCGGGGATAAAAAAAGCCCGGCGGAGACCGGGCAGAAGAAGGAGTCCTTAAGGAAGGCATCCCTGCCGCTACGCTATGTTGCTCACCGTGATTATAGTGCGGTTTCCGGCATAGCCGCGGAGAAATAAAATTGCCTGCCGCGTCAGCCACATGGTTCACGCAGGCTCCGGTTCTCTCCCCTGCCCTCTTGCGATCGGCTTCATGCGATACGATACTGTATATAAATACAGTTATATTCAGAGGTAAAACCATGCCACAGGCTCATAGCACCCCTCCGCTTTACGATAGACAGTCGGGACATGCTGAGAGTGAAACTCTGCCAGGACCGACAGGCATGACCCTGCTTCGTCCCGCAGAACACCGGGTTCAGCTGGGCATTCCGTTTTATGCCGATCTGTGCCCGGCCGGGTTCCCCAGCCCGGCCGCGGATTATGTCGAGTCCGAGCTCGATCTCAATGAGTTGTGCATCCGCCGCCCGGCGGCCAGCTACTTTGTCCGGGCGAGCGGCAGCAGCATGGAGGACCTGGGGCTGTTCGACGGTGACGTCATGGTCGTTGACCGGGCGGAAGAAGCCTGCCACGGCGATGTGGTGATCGCCGAGGTGAACGGGGAGTTCACCGTCAAGCGCCTGCAGCTGCATCCGCGACTGGCGCTGCTGCCGATGAGTCCGGCTTATCCCGCCATTTACCCGGAGTCGCTGCAGCTGATGGGCGTGGTGACCTGGTTCTTCCACAGCACCCGCGCGCGCCGGAGGTAAGTCTGCCGATGTTCGGACTGGCCGATGTGAACAGCTTTTATGCCAGCTGCGAGGCGCTGTTCCGGCCCGACCTGCGTGGTCAGGCCGTGGTGGTGCTCAGTAACAATGATGGCTGCGTAATCGCACGCAGCGCCCGCTCAAAAATGCTCGGTATAAAAATGGGCGTACCGTGGTTTCAGATAAAGAACGCGGACTTTCCTGAAAGGGTGCATGTCTTCAGCAGCAATTACGGGCTTTATCACAGTCTCAGCCAGAGGGTGATGTCAGCGCTGGAAGAAATGACGCCAAAGGTGGAGCAGTATTCGATTGATGAGATGTTCCTGGAGCTGACCGGCATCAATGGCTGTGAAGACTTTGAGCACTTCGGCCGGCGGCTGCGTCAGCATGTACTGGCAACCACCGGACTCACCATCGGCGTGGGCATGGGACCGACAAAAACGCTGGCAAAATCAGCACAATGGGCGAGCAAGGAATGGAAACAGTTCCGCGGCGTGCTCGCGCTGACGCCGGATAATCTGAAGCGTACTGCTACCCTCCTCTCCCGTCAGCCGGTTGAGGAAATCTGGGGCGTGGGGCGCCGTATCGGCAAAAAACTGAACACGATGGGTATACGCACGGCGCTGGAGCTGGCGCGCACCCACCCGGCCTTTATCCGGAAAAACTTTTCCGTCGTTCTTGAGCGAACCGTGCGCGAGCTGAACGGGGAGTCCTGTATTCCGCTTGAGGAACTGCCCCCGGCTAAGCAGCAGATTGTCTGCTCCCGCTCTTTCGGTGAGCGCATCACCGCAAAATCGGCCATGCAGCAGGCACTGTGCCAGTATGCCACCCGGGCGGCTGAAAAGCTGCGGGGTGAACGCCAGTTCTGCCGGCACATCAGCGTATTCATCCGGACATCGCCCCACGCGGCCGGGGAGGTATTCTATGGCAACAGCGCCGGCGAAAAGCTGACGCTGCCCACGCAGGATACCCGGGACATCATTGCGGTGGCCATGCGAGCACTTGACCACATCTGGCTGGAAGGCCGGCGCTACATGAAAGCCGGCGTGATGCTCGATGACTTCACGCCGCACGGCGTCAGCCAGTTGAACCTGTTTGATGAGGACCGCCCGAGGCCGAAAAGTGCGCAGCTGATGAAGGTGATAGATGGCATTAACCAGTCGGGGCTCGGGAATATCTGGTTTGCGAGTCAGGGCGTGGATACGGGCTGGCAGATGAAACGTGAGATGCTTTCACCTGCATGGACCACGCGCTGGAGCGATATTCCCGTTGCTCGGGTACTCTGAGACAACGCGGATATCCCGGACAGTTCAGGGTATCGGTCAGCGAGCGGCTTACCTTACCGGTTAAAAAGCCAGAATTCATCCATGATTAAAAGAGGAAGCCCCGGTTTTTTGTCCCGGAAGTAACGCCCCCGGGGCAGTCTGTCACCGGGATGCAGCTTCCGGGTCCACTCATCAAACGCGGGACGGCGCCTACGAACGTTGCCTTTAAACATATCTGCAGACTGGGTGATGGTCAGCCCCCTTCCCTGCCCGCGGAACCGGCTATACAGTTCATGCATTAACATATTGACTCTCCATCCTGCTGCCACCGCTCAGCGGGATTTGTTTTTCTTCCAGCTGTCGTTGGCCATGAATGCCGCACGTGATACGCAGGCCCCCCACAGCAGCTGAAGGCCAATTTTGATCAGCTCGCTGGCGTGCGGCAAGAAAAAGAGCGGCACGATGAACAGGGCACTCAGGAGAAAGCCCCATTCAGCAGCACTTTTTCTGTCTTTGCCGGTGAGCTTTATAATCCCCAGATATCCCGATACAAGCATTAACGCTCTGTTCACATCTACCTCCATTTGAATACCTTATTGAGTCGTCTATATAGAAAAAATCCAATACACATTAAGCATCCATAAGATATTCAATGTATACACATAAGGTATGCAATGTGAACTCAATAAATACTCATTATATATTCGCAACTTATGCCTGTTAGTGAACTAGTTTTCTAGCGCCCCGTCATTCTCCAGCTTCTCACGTAAGGCCTCAAGAATATAAGCACTGAAATCCAGAGAGGTCTTATTTGATGCCTTGAGTTGCGCATGGGCTTCAAAGTAGGTTTCTGGTACAGCCCTTAGATTTTTGCTTCGAGCCTTGCTTTTGACGACAGGCCTGGTATCGACACTAGGTTTTTCGACTGGGGCTGGCGACGTTTTAAGCTTTGCTGAACTCATCAGCCCGGCAAGCTTTTCATGTTGATTAGCAAAATCGAGTTTTTTAGTCATAGATACACCGTGGATCCATAATAAATCTACAAAAGATATGCATAGAATACACTAAAGATACACTTTGTGTATTTTTAGTGATCCCTTTGAGTACTCACTTTCCTCTGATGATCTCCAACATTTCCTCAACCATAGCAATCACCTCTTTACCACCTGCAGTAACACGCCCATGAACAGACTCAGTGATGCCAAAACCAGTTTCGATTGTTTCTTCAAAATCCTGAGTTCGGTATGAAAGACGACTTCTCATTAGTTTTATGTGATTGAATGAAGGAAGTAGAGCCTCTAACTTCGGGTAGTGTTTTTTATTTGGATTTGTTTTACACAAGAATAAGTGAGCGTCTACATGCTGTCCTATGATGTCACTAATTTCTCCCAACACTCTGTCAAAGCTCATCAGACCTATTCTCTCGGTAAGAGAATCTTTCGCAGGGACGACAATCAGGTCAGCAAAAGCGACGGCTGTACGGGTCATATCGGAGTCGAAACCACCACAGTCAATAAATAAAATATCTTCGCTTTCTTTAAACGGATTGATTTCTTGAACCAACTCTTCCTGGGTCTCAGGGATTGATATAGGAATTTGCCTGTCTTCAGGACGTAAACCATGAATGATTGAGAGGCCTTTGTGAGTATCGAGGTCCAGGGCTTTAGTTGGTTTGAGTTCGCCCGCTATATGGACAGCTGAAGTAGTCTTGCCTGCCCCGCCCTTATTATGTGCCATAACAATAACTGTCATATTCGCCACCGAGTGTATACCTGACAAGTGCACATTGAATCCACCAAGTGCGCACAGAGAATCCACTTAAGATATCCAATGCATATCTGCGGACTAGTTTTTTATATCACTAAAGAATATTGTTGGCAAGCACCTCACGTACCCAATGCAACCACAAAAGATACACATCAGAACCACAAAAGACACCCAAGGGGTATTCAACGTATACACGATGGATATTCATGAAATAATGATTGATTATCCGCAGGGCAGGGGACTACCAGTCCCCGGGTTTACGCTGACATGTGATATTCATATCCCATTCTTTTTGAGCATCGCCACCGCCTCGTTGCCCGCCATCGAAAACTGCACCCGGTGCCGCGCCGCCACGTCCAGCGCAAACACTCTGGTATACACCTCCGTCGACTTCGCGCTCTTGTGCCCGAGTAGGCTCTGCAGCGCCTTGAGGGGGGTGCCGGCGTACAGCATGTGCATGGCGTAGCTGTGGCGGAAGGTGTGCAGGGTCACCGGCACGGAGAAGTTCACTCCCTCTGACGCCGCCGCCTCAACGGCTTCATTCAGCCAGGTGCGCGCCGTGCGGTCGGTGATGTCCCACAGCCGCACCCGCTCTGTGCGCCCCGTCTTTTCGTTCCTGCGCTCCAGCGGGATGCGCAGGGTGGCGATCATCATCTCCAGCTGATTGACGTACTGCGCGTCGGACAGCGGCACGAGCCGGTGGGGCACGGTACCGGCGGGGAGGCGGCCGGCGCGGCGCTCCGCCCTGTCCTCCCGCTGCTTGAGCGTGGCCAGCTGCACGAACGGGTACTGCTGGCGCAGCTGAAAGTCCCCTCTCGTCAACGCAAGCGCCTCGCTGATGCGCGCGCCGGTGTTCCAGAGCGTGGTGAACAGCATCCTGCGGCGAAGGTCGGGCATGAAGTGGAGCAGAGCGCTGACCTCCGGCGCCAGCAGGTACTTCGGCAGGTCGTCGACGATCGCGGCCATCTGGCGCAGCGCCAGTGCCGCCGGGTAATCGATAGCTACGGGTAGGGAAGGGGATTGTGAAGGCGGGTTGAAAGAAATCATTCCTGACATTGTACTGCGCCCGTCAACTTGCTGAATCGGTGGATACAGATACCGTTTGTTTTCTTCATTATCAAAACTCTGCGTTGAAAAGATCATCTTCGGTATGAAAGGTACTGCCCGCGGCGAGAATCAGCATTCTTATCGAACTGATGGCGTCAGCTACGCGAGAACTCGTTAGATTCACACGTTCATCTGAGGTCGTTATCCCGTTGCGGTGTATGAGGTCATTGCGCGTCTCAACCAGACGCTTAAGCTCATCCAGCGGCCAGTCATGGGGTGTGGCCAGCATCAGGGTGAAATAATGCTTGATGAATTTGGGGCTTTGAAACGACGTTCGGGTTAGAACAGCCTGAGCGCGCCATCTGAAAAAATGATAAGGCGTAACTTGTTCAGGCTCCTGCTCAGTCCATTTGGGATTTAATATTTCTTTTACATCATCTTTTCTGAAGCCGGCATTTTTGACATGTAAGAGAAAATGGTCGAGATGTTTGTCATGCATGAGCAGAGCGCGCGCGCTGTATATCAGATATGAGTCAAGTACAGTGATGGCGTGCGAAAATATAAGCCTGAGCAGAAGATCATCCTTAATTGATTGAAGCCGGCCATCCATACTGGCGAGTTCCTGCAGTGCGTGTTGGAACCTGTCGCTTATGTTCGAAAGCGATTCTTCAAAAAATTGCTGTTCATGCACGGCCTCCTCCCAGTCCAGGAAGGACGCATAGTCCAGAGCCGCATACTCCCACTCTTCAGACCCTTCCTCTGCGTCAGGATAATGATGGGAGATCCAGCCATCCCTGCGATCCTCTTCAAGCTCCATAAAATAGTCTTTAGTTCTGCTCATCAGCGATCTTCCCTATAGAATTAATACGGCATCACAAATCCCGCCATCCATTTATTCTCCGCTCCTGCTCTGTTGTGACATCCCGTCAGTCCTCAGGCCCTGAGGCATTCAGCCGCCGGAGGGTGGCCTCCTGCCGTATGCGGTAAAGGTGCTCGTCGAGCCGCTCCACGCGGACGCCGGCGTCCGCGGCATGGGTGATTTCCGGGTTGCCGGCGTCCCCCGCGAACCGCGTGCGCGGGTACGCGCCCGGAATAATACCGCCGTCTTCGAGCAGGGTGCAGATGACCCGGCCGCCGCCGGTGACGATCTCGCGGCGGCGCTGCGCCGCCTGCCAGGGGCCGCCGGCAATCCGGGTTTCCCGGAGCCACAGGTCGCGCAGCCGGAACGCGCCCGCCGTGAGGCCGGCAATCTCGTCCAGCACGTTACTGTCCATCATCTTCACTGTAATGCGCCTTATAATGTCTTAAGTCATGATTATCTGGACGGTTATCACCATGGGAATAGTCACAATAAGTGACAGTAAGCACACCTGTCTTTCACCCTGATTATATTCCCTTACCGCAATTACCTGCTCCCTGTCTTCCCCGGATCCGCTTTCTTCCATATCAGGGAGTTTCCCGGAAGCGTAGCACGCGCCGCCGCCGGGGAAAAGCACCCTCTGCTTCGACGCCTTACCCTGACGCATCCCGTATCTTGTGCCTTCTGCAGCCGAATATGCCACTATATATTGTGTTCGGACAAAAAAGCCGCCGAGCAGGCACAGGAGATCCGCTTCCTCCCTTTTCCGGATCCGGGGTATTTAACAAATGACGGGGTAGGGAGGATTTTGATTAAAAATCTCGAATTCTGCTTATGAGCTTTATTTATGCATTAAAAGCTACTTTGAACTGACAGCATTAATTCTGAATAAGGAGGATGCATTTACACTAACATCGGTCAGATGTATGTTTGATGTTGCATGCAATGTGGCCACCCACTGATTACCTTTTACCGTAAGCCTCCCTCTGAACGCTGACATAACCTTCTCCTCATATTTACGACTTCCAGCTAATCCCTATGCTGAAACCAGCATGCAGGCCGGAAGAATCGGGGCCCGCAGCTGAAATTAAATATGGATTCAGGTTACTCATTCTCGGCGCTGCTGAGCGGCTCGATACGTATACGAGTGTCGCTGTGACTTTTCTTGGCCCGGCGGATGAAACCATTTATTTCGAGCAACGTGGCCAGCTGCCACATGGGTTCCGAGAACTCAATGTTACGGTAGGTGCTTTCCGCAAGAAAAGCCGCATAGCAGCTGCCTTTGAAGGTTGACAGCACTGAGCGGATGGCTCTGTGAGGGATGTCACCAGTTTTCAGGCACTGTATCAGCAATGCGTGCCGCAGCGCGTCATCGGTCAGCATTGGGGCCAGATTACTCAGCACCTGAGGGCTGAGCAGCCATACGCTATCAAAAATTCCCGATTCGTGTTCCCACAGCCAGTTCAGTATACCGGCGCACTGTTGTCCGGACAGATCTCCCTGATTCAGCAGCTGCCATGCAAGTTCCTCATGGAACTCCCCATCTTTATACAAGACGAGTTCATAATTCTGACTGAGTAGCGCGGGATAGTAACAGACGAACTCATAAAGAAGCGGGGTGAGCTGTTCACCTTTCTCATGTAAAGCCTGATAAAGATCTTCAAACACAAATGACGTTGGTGCGAAGTATTTCCTGGAAATAAGCACGGCAGCATTTTCCAGCCGAATATTAGCTGGCACCGTTGTAAGCATAACGGGGAAGATCTCTGTAACCTTGGCAAGCGCTTCAATACTGATTTTTTCTGACGTGATTATTTTGGTAAGCAGTTGCGTGAAGAGTTCCTCAGAAAGAGAGATATATTCACCTGTGAATGCGGAATAGTTTTTGTTGAGCCATTTACAGATTACATCCTCGGTAATATCCGAATCTTCTTCAAGTAAAAATACAAACTGATTTGATGATGGCAAAACCCGGTCGAATTCAAGAAGGAGAGAATAGATATTACGTCGATAGTTCTCACCTCGAAGTACCGGCACCTCACCTTCAATGTTATCAACTTCAGCCAAATCATGAATAATAAAATTCATTTTTGTCACGATAAGTTCTGCATCACTCCAGTTAATCCTTCCTGAATTCAGCAACTCCGGAACAAGTTCAGTTTCAGCGGAATTGATGAATATCTCCCTGATGAAGTCGTGCATATTCCGGTCGAGGCATTCGTTCAGTTCATTAATCCGGAGCGACTTAATCGATGACATCGGTTTCTGCCGGAATGTCTGCAGACCGCATCCATTTCCGGAAGCGAGAGAAAGAAATATATTTAGCAAGTTTGATGAAGAATATGCCCACAAATCTCTTTCAGCGACCGCGCGGATCACCTCTCTACCAATCTCACTCTCACTCAGCGGGATGTGCCAGATAAGATTTCCGGACTTTTTCAGGTTGTCAGTAAATTGAGCCACGCAGCCTGCAGGAACGGTCTCCGGTAAATCATAATAACCAGATAACAACTGCTGCAGTTCAGATTGCGTGTCAGCAGAGGGCATGCTCCAGGGCAGATCAGGCACGCTCAGCAGCAGGGCCAACAACTGGCGTTCGGCAGACGTATCCCGCAGCAATGTCAGTTGACGGATAAGAACTGCCAACTGCTTGTAGTCCGATACAAGAAGCTGCACATATGCCAGTCTGTCTGCCAGAGCCCACTGCGGGAATATCTCTTCAGCCAGCCTGATGAGGCGGTGCTCCTCTCCGTGCTCAGTCTGCATATTAATGATATTCTGAAGCACTGTCCTGTCACTGTGCAGGAAATGCAGAAGAACCTGAGGATGCCAGGCATTATCCTGCAACTGTAAACCGAGCCCACTGAGTTTTGTCACGACGTTTGCGACTTTATTCAGCGTTATGGCCGTTGTTTCACTATGAGCCTTTCCTGCACTGACAGCCCTGATAAAGCTGTTATCCTCAACGCTCAGACTGCCGGGCATAAACACGGAGCGATAAGACATATAATCGGTGGCCAGATAACCTTGTCTCAGAAGGAAATAAATGAAATCCACCTGCTCACTGCTTATAACGGAAGAATCATTGTCGCCTGTGATGCTGACCACATTTGCTTTTACCCAGTCGGCGAAGCCAGCGCTTCTCATTCTGTCAATGAAGTAAGCAAGGTCGCGGCCATGAAGGACCTGTATATTCTGGATGAGGGATTCAATTTTTCTCTGCAACTGGCTGGCCCGACCATCAGATCTTAATCGCAGATATTCACATCTCTCTTCATAGCTAGCTTTTATATTCTGAGCGGCAGCTGAATCAACCGTCGTGATGTTTATATTGCTGTACTGCCTGACCCTGACGTAAAAGGAATGTCCAGCAAGCATATTTAAAAAATTATCCTCATTCTTTATCACATCTTCAAGAGAAAAAGTTACATTATTATGCAGATGGAAATACACTGCGCTCGTTGTTTTATCACTTATATATGGCGTGAGGATGTCTTTTCGTATTTCTGCTCTTTCAGTAGCCTCTTCCTCCATGATAAGTTGAGACTCAGACTTAAATTTCAATATATCTGATTTTATTTCTTCTTCATAAATACGCCTCAACTCACCAGACGTGTAAGCGGACACAATTCCGTAAAGAACACCTTTACGCTTATCTATTCCATGATAATCCTCGGCGCAGAGATTTTTATAGGAAATCAGGGAGACAAGCCGCTTAAGATCCTCACCGTTATTAACAATATTTCGATAAAGCCGGAACTCATTAGCAATATTATGCATAACACGCATATCAGGGATGAATACTGACATGCGTGACAGGCATTCCCTGAATCCGGGCTGGCTGAGTTCAGATTCAGTAAACTTACCGGAAAAATGCTCAGAGGCATTCTCGCTGTCCATCACCGGGATAACGGGCATGACAAAGTCAAAAAATTTGGTACGGGATTCCGGAGTGCTGAACAGTTCATCCCTGACGGCATAGATGAACCTGACGGGTTTGTCAGCAGGCAGACAGTTATTGATGATCTGGTTGATTTCGCGCAGCTTGATGAAAATAGCACCATCATTGTAGCGGTCAAGATCCTCAAAAATCACGACGTCATGTTCGGTCTGCTCGAAAAAATACACGATTTCGTCAATATAGACATTGAGAAGGGAAGGGGCAGAAGGACGGGTTGTTATTGCTCCCTTCAGCATATCTATTTTTTCTACACTCACGCGCCGGTCAAACAGGCCTATACGGTGTAACTTCTTCAGCATCAGGAAGAAAGCTGCAAACAAAGATGCACCTGCACCTCCAAGCCTGCACACATCTGGCAGATCCAGCAGAAACTGACTCAGCCACGGCGAAAGGGACAGCTTAGCCCGGATGTAATCAGGAAACAGAAACAGCATCCCGACAGCTGCCATGCTAAGCATCAGCAGCAGATGACCTGCCATAGCAGAGACCTGCCCTGAGGTAATATCCGAGATGCGTTCTATACGGGAATAAGGTAACGCGCTTTTTTTCTCTTTATAGAGAAGCTGTTGCAGAATGCTGTACTCGATGGATTTCTCTTCAGCCCTTGCTTTGTTACTGCCAGATGGGTCACCTCCCCCCTCCTTACTTTCCACCCCGGGCTTGCTGTCAACGTCTTCCTGCATGTGAAAGTCCGCGAGCGAGACGGTCATAACGCGTAAATCATTTCTCTTTGATTTGACCCAAGTCAGCAGAACTGAGCTTTTTCCCGCCCCGTATGGACCGGTCACAGCAATATTTTTGATATCTGGCCTTGAACAGGCAAAGTTAAGCGCTTCGATATAAGTCTGTGCTTTTTGTGTTTCAATGACAGAAGGTGTCAGGGCTTCATAGCTGTAAATCACCTGTACGTTCTGGTTAGTCTCACAGGGGTTCCCTCTCAGGAATTTTGGTAGCTGTGGTAATTGCATCATTGTTTTTACCTGATTTTTTTATTTACGAATCAGTATATCTCCTAGACGCGGATAATTTAACCGCCATAAAAAGCATCAAACGTCAGCCACTTTCTTTGTTACACATCACACCTTTCAGGACCGTTCCAAACCATCTCAGAGAAGATCCGGGTCCACCCTTTTCCGGATCTGGGAGAGGATAGTTAAATATTAATGCAGGACAGGCATTAATTAAGGAGGATTGTTGCTATATCTGCATTATTGTCTTTTTTGAAATGAATAGTGACTATTATTGCTCTGAGTGAACAAGTCAGCCCGACGCCGAATCAGCGACTAAGCGGCACTCATCATTTCATCCTGATCTGCCGTTCTGACCTGTGACATCATGGCCGCCCCTGAATTCCGCTTTGTGCCAGGAGCGGACATAGCTGCTATCAAAAAATTCAATTTACATCTACTTATCAGGTCTGTTCCATGGCATTTTTAACAATACACTTGCCATCCCACATAAACCGCTTACTCCTGCGAAGAGTAAGCCTGCTCCTACAAAGCCTGGCAGTAAAAAGAACCAGCTATCCGTGGTGTATCCTAATACAACGCCGACAAGAATCAGTGTGCCCGCAACAATTTGAACTTGTCTCATGATCGGCAACGGTTGTTTCCTGTCTTCAATAGTCGGGAGGTTGGCGCTCTTCCAGGCGTTAATGCCGCCAGTCATCAGTAATACCGGCAAAGGGCTTGCTGCTTTCATGAGCTCGTTGGCATTTTGAGCCGTGCGCATGCCTGACAGACAATGGAAAATGACAGGCAAGCGATCTGTACCTTCTAACTTTTTACCTGCCCTAATATCGGTAAGAGGTAGTGAGTGCGCGTTCGGTATGTGCTCACGCAAGTATTCAGCGTAATCTCTTATATCAACAAGAACAGCACCTTGATCAATAAGCCTTTTTGCTTCTTGTGGTGATACTGATTCTAAAGTCATTTGAAATCCTCGGGACAATAAATGTCTTTTAGCGTGGATATAACCTTTTTCACCGCGTCGTTTTTGATGAAATACTTCACTTTTTGCGCCACCCTTTCAGACTCAATTAAACCGTCTTCTTTCATTTTTGCTAAGTGCTGGGAGGTTGCTGAAGGAGTTAAGCCGGTCAAATGCCCTAAATCACCTGAAGAGGTGCCAGGTTTGTCGATCAGAATACAGAGGATCAACAGTCGATTGCTGTTGCTCATCGACTTAAGAAGCGTTGTTGCCAGCAAAGCGCTTTGCTGTAACTGGAACAGATGAGTCTCGTTCATTTTTTACTTTAGCATTTTCTAAATTTAGTAAATTCTAAATTAAATTTTACTCACACGCAATCAAGCAATTTTAAGGGCAGCAGTATGTCGGCAGTTCGCTCACAGAGGACCCTCAGCTTCGTTAACATGTCTGCTCTGTGCCATGAGCGGACATTGCAAAGCCCGTTTTGCATTAACTTTCCGGGAGTAGGTCACTTTTTACTTTGCATTTTACAGAGTATATAAATTATAAAATCCAGTAGAAAACGCATGCTGTAGTTTTTTCTTTCAAGGCACGACTTTCGAGAGGTGTAAGTGAAAAATTTTTTGGAAGTCTCTAAAGATGTATTTCTGAACGAGCTATACACTGTTGTCCGCCCGGCTGAACCAATCGACGCGAATGAGTTTTTGTTTGGCAGGTCAGATCAGGTGGATATTCTTGAAACTGCCCTCTACGCACCAGGTCGTCATGTTTTTATATACGGGGATCGTGGGGTTGGTAAGTCTTCCTTAGCACACACAGTAGCTTTCAATATGCAGGAAGAAAGCGATCCAATCTTTGTAAGTTGTGTCCCAGAGTCTACGCTTGCAGGGATCACCGCTGATGCTTTCAGAGAGGCCATTGAACGAATGGACCATAGCCGTTCGGAGTGGTCAGCAAGTGCCTCTCTAGGAGTAAGCTCAACGTGGATTAAAATTGAAAACAAAGCACAAAAACATCCGCAGGAAAAAGTCGAGATTACAGACGTATCTTCTGCTGTATATGCTTTGGGTCTAATTACTAAGATACATTCTAAGTCACCCTATATAGTTATAGATGAATTTGACCGGATGATATCTCTGGAAGAAAAAGAAAAGTTTGGCACGTTATTAAAACAACTAGGAGATAAAAAAAGTTCTGTTAAAATTATCTTTACAGGTATAGGTGATTCATTGCGTGAATTATTGGGCGGTCATGCTTCAAGCTCTCGCCAGATCCAGGAACTAAACCTAGAACCTCTGTCATGGAGTGGGCGTTATGCCATTATCGATACTGCATTCAAGAAGTTTGGACTGACGGTTCCAGATGAAATACGTTTTAGGATTGCTGGGCTTAGCGATGGTTATCCGCACTATGTACATCTTGTGTGTGAAAAGATGCTTATTAGAGCGTATCAGAATAATACGACAGAGATAAATTTCAATTTATTTTTAGATGGGCTTAAAGATGCAGTCAGTTCCGTCGCCGAGTTCCTCAAGAAAGACTATAACATGGCTACAGCAGGACGAAGTCCGGATATAGCGTATGTTCTTTGGGCAGTTGCCGATTCAGCTGACATGCAACGCAAGAAAAGTGATATATTTATCTCTTATACAGATGTGATTGAACAGTTGGTCAGAAAAAAATTCTTGTCTGACATTTCGCCAGATGAAAAGAAACTTGGGCGAGTGTTATCATTGTTGAGCAAAGCTGATTATGGTGAAATTGTCATTTCCGCTTTTGGTAGTAAACGTCGTGGCTTTTACAAGTTCAAAGAGAGCATGGTCAGGGGTTATGTCAAAATGCATGCGGAAATGCGTGCTATAAAACTCGACTTTGAAAAGAACTTCACCAGTAATGAACCCACAGTCAGGGCCAAAACTAGCTCACGTGGAGGAAAGACATACTCACAAATTGAAGCCGAGATTGAACGTGAAGAGGAAGAACGCTCTTTTCAAAATCAGCACGATAGGAAAGTGATGAAGTAAATGTTCGTCTGATGCGTTAACCAGTTGTACCTAAATGAATTCAACGTCCGTCTTAACAGAATGATATGAAATAACCATATCCAACCTTGATTGTAAATTTATTAAAGAAGGAAGCATCCAACATCACTTGGTATTTAAGTAACAGGAGAATAATCATTCTCATATTTCAAACATAATTCATTACCATCTTTTAATAAAAGTTTGACTTCCGGGTGAGGACAATGAAGGAACTTAAGGCAAATTCAGTGGGTGAGTTGCAGGATATTATCAATAGCCTTGATAACGGTATGCTGTTCAGAGGACAATTGGAACATTACGGTGAGCCTGGCGCCCCCTCTGTTACGGCATCCTTGGACCGTCAGGGGTGCATCCCTTCAGAAACCATGAAGTGGTCCTGCTATGCAAGCAAAGTGCTTGAATCACTCATTGGTGATCATGTAAATGACTTTGGGTATGTACAGGCACTTTTACAGCATTATGGATGGCGGTCCTTTTTCGTGGATTGTTCTTCAAGTCCTTCGGTCAGTGCATGGTTCGCAAGCCACAGATACATTGAGTCACCCGGCATTGATATGTGCGAAGACTGCGGCGAGAATTTTCTCTGGGAACGTAAGAAATTCGCCCGCTATGAATTT
Organism: Pantoea sp. At-9b; assembly: GCF_000175935.2. Classification (NCBI taxonomy): domain Bacteria; kingdom Pseudomonadati; phylum Pseudomonadota; class Gammaproteobacteria; order Enterobacterales; family Erwiniaceae; genus Pantoea; species Pantoea sp. At-9b. The sequence continues at coordinate 32,382 of NC_014842.1, read as the reverse complement.
GAAGACGGTTTGGGCCATCTCTATGTTATCGATAAATCTATCGCAGCAGGCACAGGTCTGGTGGATTTGGCTGAATTGACAATCGAAGGGTTTCTCCCCCGAACAGAAGTGCAAAAGGCATGGCTACTAGGTCCCACCCAAGGTAACCCGGTTCCTAAAGAATGTTTTTTACTGCAGATTACAGCCAGCAGGTCTATTTTTCGTGAATACGCCGCCTTAAACGGATTAACGCACACAGATACCCTGTTCCCCCCTACATCGAAAGACCCTATTCTTAAAGCGCTTCTGGAGTTGCCATGGAGAGAAATTGAGTCTGTTCGTGATCCGGCATTTGGTGTGCCTGTATTCAAAAGAGCACTCGAATTGCCAGAGTACCAAAAGAGCTTTGAGAAAATAGCCTCACCCTCAACGGCCTTTTACCGGGGTGGTAAGATAAATGAGATGTTTGACTCTATAGAAACACGCTATGGACCAATAACAAATGGAAAAATCATTCAGTCTCCAGCAATAATCATTTACGGAACAGTTAATACACCGACTCCATTACATTTCCCTAAGATTGAACGCTTACTCAGGGATAAAAATTACCTGGCATTCGAAATAGATGAAATCATTAAGCATCCTAACATGGGATATAAGACTGTCTATCAAAAGGGAGTCGCAATAATCAATCATGGCTCTGAACTTTTTGAAGTATGCGAATTGATTGTGAGGCATCCAGGAATAGACATGAAAGAAGCAGGTTTGAGCACCGGCTGGTTTTACCGAAAGAATAAGGATGGTTTATGGGAACGGGAATATCATGAAAATGACTGTAATTGTATAAAACCTAGTATTCACCATAAACATATTGCCGCATTGCAAATTGCGGAAAACCTTCTTAGCGACAAACTGGCTTAGGATGCAAGACTTCCTACTGATTAGCGTACAGCGATCCTGGTACTGCTAACCTGCTCCCCGTTAACTCACACAAAAGGATAATAGGAATGTCCGTTGTTCGCTCCTTTCTGCCGTATCTCGTTTGCCCTCCCATACGATTAATCAGTACAGATCCGGCTTTTGGGGTTTCCGGATCTGGGAGAGGATAGTTAAATATTGATGCAGGACAGGCATTAATTAAGGATGATTGTTGCTATATCTGGATTATTGTCTTTTTTGAAATGAATAGTGACTATTATTGCTCTGAGTGAACAAGTCAGCCCGACGCCGAATCAGCGACTAAGCGGCACTCATCATTTCATCCTGATCTGCCGTTCTGACCTGTGACATCATGGCCGCCCCTGAATTCCGCTTTGTGCCAGAAGCAGACATTAGTTGTTCATGTGGATAAATACTAGTAGTTGTTTATTTTCGCCATAAAACAGGTTCGCGTTGAGCAAATAAACAGGCAACACTCATTTGTTGCTGAAGAAGGTAAAGCCAGCCAATTTAGGCACTTAGGGTAGGGCAACCTAAAAACAAATGGCTAGGAAAAAGTAATAATATACCAGCACGCTGTGAGTAACAGGAGTAGTAATTGATCGTAGTTAATATTTATCAATAAGTTAACGCTAGTATATTATCCACTAGAACTAGTGGAGATGTGCCGACACAATATGAGCATTTCATGCTTTACCCTCGGTCCCACACTCCGTGCAGTAATGTCTGCGCGACAAAACGAACCGTTCAGTCGCGTGGATGGGGGCAATGAATGAGGTGGTCAGTTTTACCTTCGCTGCAGGTGGTTTTGTAGGATAGATCTTGGCGAAGCGCGCCCCAACGAACTGATTGAAGCTAAGGGCATTGAGCATTACATAAATCAATGCAGTGGAAATTTAAAGTACCAGTTCTGATGCTCAGGCTGGCAAAAAATCAAAATAAATGGATCGATACTGACATGACAGACAGCGTACACACTGAAACGACCGAGGGAAAAATCATCATCAACTTGTTTGCGCCCAATCTTCCGGGCAGCACCAATGAAGATGATCTCATTCAGAAATCTCTGCGTGATCAGTTGGTCGAGAGTATCCGAAACTCGGTTACCCTTCCTGATGCTGATAAGTCTGCTGGGCTAACACGGTTTATTGATGAGTCCGGTCGTAATGTATTTTTTGTGGATGGTACTCGCGGTGCGGGTAAAACCACTTTTATCAATAGCGTGGTCAAATCTCTGAACAGTGACACAGGTGATGTCAAAGTCAGCATCAAGTGTTTGCCGACCATCGACCCTACCAAGTTGCCACGTCATGAACCCATTTTGGTCACTGTGACTGCCCGTCTGAATAAAATGGTGTCCGACAAGTTAAAAGGATGCTGGTCGTCGAATGACCATAAAAAACAAAAAGAACAATGGCAGAATCACCTTGCGCAGCTCCAGCGTGGTTTACATCTGCTCACAGACAAGGAATATAAGCCGGAATATTTCAGTGATGCTTTGAAGCTGGATGCCCAGCTTGATTACTCCATTGGTGGCCAGGATTTATCACAAATCTTTGACAAGCTGGTTGAACGTGCGTGTGACATTCTCGGCTGCAAAGCCATTTTGATCACCTTTGATGATATTGATACTCAGTTTGACGCGGGTTGGGATGTACTTGAATCTATTCGTAAATTCTTTAACAGCCAGAAATTGGTGGTGGTGGCGACAGGTGACTTACGCCTATATTCCCAATTGATTCGCGGTAAGCAATACGAAAATTACAGCAAAACTTTGCTCGATCAGGAAAAAGAGAGCGCCCGCTTAGCTGAGCGGGGTTATATGGTGGAGCACCTTGAACAGCAATATTTGTTAAAACTGTTCCCGGTTCAGAAGCGTATGCAGTTGAAAACCATGCTGCAACTAGTGGGAGAGAAAGGGCGAGATCAACACTCTGAAAAGATTAGTGTTTTATACAGTAAAGGCTCAGATGGCATAAAGGTCAATACAGTTAGGAGTGCTTTGGAGAATATTGTTTCGAATGGTTTGAACATACGGGTTGGCTCCGATCTTGATATGTATGTTGATGAGCTTTTGAAACAGCCGGTTAGATTGTTAATGCAGGTGATGCAGGATTATTACTCCCGTTTGCAAGCATCTAGTATATCTGAAAGTGTGCTGCTGAGGGATTCGTTATATGGAGCAATGCTTAGTAGTATTTATAGGGCAGGCTTGAATTATGAACAGCATCGGATTGGTATGGATTCTTTGTGTGATGATATATTTAGATATTCGCGCCAAGATCAGGAGGTTAATACAGGGTTTTACCTTCGCCCTCAATCGAGTAATGAAGCTCTTAGAAATTGCTCTGTATACCTAGCATCTCAGGTGAGCGCTCTATGTGATGGGGGACTTTCCCAGCTTCTTCAGTTAATGTTAGTTGGTTGTGGTAGTGTCAGTCTTTTTGATAGTGTTCAAAAATTAGTTGGAAATCATGGTGATCGTTATCAACAACCTACGGATATTGAATTTAAATCATATATGTCCATTGGGCGGCGTGAAAGCGTAACCAATTGGGCTAATAGAAGTTGCGCTGTTATTTCTGATGATGGAAGTCTTAATACGTCTCCTGGTGTGTATCTTGGTATGATTCACATGAGTAAGAAAAAAAGAGCAGCCTATAAAGCGCTAGATATCAATGCAGAAAGTGGGCTGGCAAAGGTTGCACTTGCAGCATCTTTGAGTTCCGCTTTGACGCCTTCTCCGACTGATTTCCTGTCCGTTTTTAATCTCATTGGAGCAATTGCTGATCTTGCAGATGTAGATACCGGTGTTTCTGAAATAAAGGAAATTGAAACAACTGCTGAACATGCTCCTGCCATTCATAAAAAAATAATTTCTGAAAATGAAAGCTTTAGAAAGGCCGTTATAAAGATCATTGCAAAACCGACTTGTGTTGCTCCGTTGTGGTCTAGGTATGCTGAAAAAGGTGTTGGCGAGGAAGTTGATGAGTTGGATGTTGTGGATGAGAAGGATATAAGCGCATCCATAGTTCTTCTAATAAAATGGAATCGCCTTGTTAGACAATTATCTTCCAAGATAAAACCGTCATCTATGCTTATAGGTAAGATCTGGACGCGACTGTTTTTTAATCTATCAAATATTGCGGCAAAACATAAATCTTTGCTGGGTAGTGATCCCTTAGCGAGTGAAGGTAAGTATACAAATCAGACTAATGCGGCAAAAATTATGCGTTTCAATGTGTTGGCCTTTCTTCATGCAGTTTTAGTTGAGGAAGATGCATATCATAGAGTTAGCGAGAGTTCTGTTTCATGTATTTCTGTGAATTTTAAGCAGAATCCGGTTACATCTGTTGGTCAGTTAGTGACTAAATTGCAATCGATGGAGAATCTCTCGGATATAAGCAACACGCATCCGATCTTCTACTCTATTTTGAAGTGTCCATTAGTGCATCCATTTATTTTCCCTTTGGGTAGTATTAATTCGGCAGATAATTTTCTCTCTCAACAGGAAAAAATTCTTCTTACTCTGTTGGATGGAATTATTGGTAATGGATTTAAGGATAAGGTTCAGTTTAGTGCTGTAGAGTCTTTAGATTCTTCAGAATCTGTATTGGGATTTAAGTTTCTGAATGTTGCTGGTATTGCTGCTGCACCTTATGAATCAAAGAAAAAGAGTGACAGTGCTAATTCTTCAGCTAATCCAGCGGCAGATGAATAATGCTGGCAACTATTTAAGGATTGGTTATGGAAAGATTTCTTCTTAACTCGACAGTACTGTTGGATCAACTGAGCACCGTCCCGTTGAATGAGATATCACTTGATGACAGGGTGGAGTCATCCGTGTTCCTTACTCAATACGAACAAACGCGTAGTTTGCCTGATCATGTAGCCAAATCGGCTTGGTCATCCCTGGAACAGCGGCTCAAACAGCGAAATATGAAACTTGGTCCGGTAGCGGCCTTACGCCTGATCGCTGAAAAATTTGTTAAAAACGAGAAAGATGGCCCCAGAACCGATCTTTCTTTGTTCTCGGAATGGCAAACGCTGATGAGCCGAGTGTCGTGCCTGCCAATTATGGCGTTTCATCAGGTATTTAACCCCGGGCCTGCCAGTCAGGAATATAGCTTTCGCTGGCCTTTATACCCATATCACCCGACGGTTGAGGACTACATTACCCGTGAACGCCTACATGAAACTCACCAACATTTGAATGGCAGTACCAGTGCGGAAGAGTGTTGGCTGGATGCTCTCAAGCACCCAGAAGTGAGCGTCAGAGATTTCGAGAAGGGCTGGGCATCTCAAGAGATGAAACAACTCAGCGCCCAGATTGACCCCTCTCTGACACCTGAAATCTTCAAGGATCGTTTGCAAATCGCCAGTAATATTCGCGAAATCCTTTGTCGGGTAGCTCAGGGCATGGAGTTGCCAGAGTGGATGGCGTCATTGCAGCACCCGCAGCAGTTGGCGTACAGCACAATTCTACATCTGGGCAAGGAGTATGGGTTTGCCACGGTTTGGCCAACTGACTACAAATACAGTCAGGAGTCTGAATTTTGCTGGTTAACCGGGGTATTGGAAAAATGGCGACATGGTGCGCCCGAAGGATTGGAGCGACTGCTTTGGATTTACTTGCTGATTCAGAACCAGTATTTGACGCTGCTGGTTCAGCGAGACGATTTTTTCGGTTTTGATCAGTTCCAGAAATACACCATGACGGAGCTGAGAGAAGAAACCGAGAAATCTTATTTGTCTCGTTTCAAACATGCGCATGGCGCCGGTGTGTATTCTCAGGTGCGTTATCTGGAAGGACGTTTTGCTCCGAAGAGCGACCCCAGCAAAATGCAAAAACTGATCTTCAGTGTGTTAAGAGGGTATTGGGAATACCTGAGTGCTCATATGCCTCTTGAATGGGTGCATGATAAGCCGCTGACTGTGTCGCAAGTACTCGATAATCTCGAACGGGTTGAAAATAATGGCAAGTGTGCAGAGCTGGCGCTAGTGCCGCACTTTATCAAAAGAAAGCCAAAAAAGGGTGAGGTTTATCCTTACGCATTACTATTCAAGGACCTGAAGAATCAGGCCGCTATCTTGATGGACATGCTAAAGCATGAGCCGCGCTTAACACGCTGGATTCGAGGAGTAGATGCTGCTGCTAATGAGATGCATGCTCCACCAGAGTTGTTTGGACCTTTGTTCAGGGTGCTGGCTAAATCGGGTGTTGCTCATTTTACCTATCATGTTGGCGAGGACTTTCCGCATCTGATCAGTGGTATTCGATCAATTGATGATGCCTTGAGGTTTTTGCCGTTGCGGAATGGCGACCGTCTTGGTCACTGCACGGCGATTGGCATCACACCTGGCATCTGGAAACGCTCTTTGCCATTGTCTTTGTCCATGACCAAAGAAACGCGACTGCTCGATTTGGTATTTATCTGGCGGGAACTTCGAAGTCATCCGGAACTGCTGCGTTACGCTAGTGATGCAGCGATTGAAGCGGTTCATTTGGCCCATGAGGTATTTTCGCTGGAAGAAGAAATCTCGATTACCACCCTTGATCAGGTCTTTGAGTTGCGGGGGATGTTGGCTGAATCGGAAGGCCTACTGGGTGAACTGGATGGGCCATTAAAACCCAAATCCCTATGGTTGGAAGAGTACGAGCGCGCCAGAGAGTTGGCTAAAACGGCAGGTATGAAAAGGCCGCTGAAGTTGTATAAGCAATGGCTTACATCTCACAATGCGCAAAAGCAGCGTGCTGAATATGTTGAAGTTGCTCTGGAATATTTGCCGGATGAAGCAGTTATTGCATTACAACAAGCTGTAATGGCAAAAATGGCAGACCGAAACATTGCGATAGAATGCCCTCCGACCAGCAATACTCGCATAAGTCAGTATCGAGATGTCAGCGAACATCATATCTTTCGCTGGATAGGCTTGCCGGGTGAGGTGGTTGAAGGTGACGTCCCTATGTCTATTTGTTTGGGATCTGATGATCCGGGAATCTTTGCAGCGGATTTGAAATCCGAGTTCTATCATTTGTTCGTTGTGTTAACCCGAAAGTTCGGTTTGTCGCCAGCGGAGGCTTTGAGAAAGGTGGCAGAGGTGAACGAGAATGGGCGGATTTATCGTTTTCATGATGTCAGCTAGCATGTATACATCGAGATTCTGTAATTGTTCAAGACCCGCAGGGCTCATTGGTACCCCTCTATAAGATATTGTCGCGGAGCTGGGAAATATGTTTCTCGGTCGACATTTAACTCCCGAAGATCATTTTGCTTGTTAGTCTAGGAGAGAGTTTTGTCGACTATGCATATAGCCTTTCATTGCAATTTGTATCAAAGAAGCTATTGATATCACCCGCAAATGGCCTTGGGCCAACGGTGCCACGCCGCCAAGGCCCCTAAATTAGGCTATTTATCAATTCTATATCTCTTAATGAGTTACAAGAGCTAACGAACAATTAGACGGGCACACCGGATACTCAGAGCGCACAATGAGTTCGGCACATAACAAAAAAGTCAATCGGACTGCTTTGCCGCTCGCTGCATTGAACGTTAACGTCCGCTTCTCGCTCAAAGCGGACCTTCCGTTCCCACCTGACTTCTGCCTTGAACTCCTTTCTGCCGTATCTCGTTTGCCCTCCCATACGATTAATCAGTACAGATCCGGCTTTGTCTTTTTCCGGATCTGCGGGATTTAACAGGAGATGCGGGTGCAGGATACAGTGAATCGGGCAGGAAAATAGGTTTTCAGGTTACTTATAATGATAAACACGAAAATCATGCAGGTACGTGATATTTCTGCTGAGCTGTATGGTTGTGTACAGTAAACGTTATTACCGCCGCAGGGAATGACGCAGAAGTTCGTCATTCGGGCTGCGTAAATCAGCCCGGCGCGACATTGGGGTATCACGGGATCACTGGATGTCAGCAGGGGGTTTACACATCAACGACATGCTCACACCGTAATGGCACTGAACGCTGTCGCGTTCAGTGTGTGACGACCGGCACTCCGGGTGATGCCGGTTCCATAAGTGCAAACGCCGAGCGCATCTCTCGCGCTTCTTCCCCGGGGCTGCGACCGAACAACCGCCTGAACTCACGGTTGAACTGGGAGGCGCTCTCGTATCCCACCCGTGCAGCCGCGCCGGCGGCAGTGACGTTATCGCGGATCATCATCAGCCGGGCCTGATGCAGCCGTACCGACTTGATATACTGGACAGGTGAGGTTGCGGCTACGGTTTTGAAATGCGCATGGAAGGCAGGCACGCTCAGGCCAGCCTCGCGCGCCAGCGTAGCCACGTTAAGCGGCCGGGCATAGTCCTCATGGATGCGCCGCAGCACGCGCGCTATACGGCCGAAGTTGCCGCGGCTGGCCAGGGCCGCACGAATGGCGCCGCCTTGTTCCCCTAGCAGAACACGAAAGCACAGTTCCCGCACGATGGCAGGTCCCAGCACCCGTGCTTCCAGCGGTGAACACAATGCCCGCAGCAGGCGCACGGTGGTATCGGCCAGCGTGTCGTCCAGTGGCGTAGAGACAATGCCGGCAGGAGCCGTGGATGCAGGGCTGGCGTGGGGTGCGACCTCAATTGTCAACGCCAAGATTATTGGCCGTTTTGGGGGTGCGGACGATTTCCTGGACTCTCAGGAGATAAAATATGTTTACCGAAGCGGATCGCATTCGCGCGATTGAGCTCTATTTTAAATACGGCAGAAAGATTACCGCTGTCATTCGTGAACTGGGCTACCCCACCGAGCGTAATCTCAGGCGCTGGGTCCGGGCATGGGAAGCCAGTGGTGGTGACATCAGCTGTCTGCCCCGCAAAGAACGCTACTCTGATGCGCAGAAACAGGCTGCCGTTGACCATTATCTTACGCACGGTTGCTGCCTTGCCTATACCCGCAGAACGCTGGGATACCCCTGCAGCGCACTCCTTATCCGCTGGTTAGATGAACTTCACCCGGGGAAGCGGCGCATTTTTACCGGTACGCAAAACCCGACTGCCCCCTTCAGGCCGGAAGTCAAGCGGCAGGCCGTCAGAGATCTATGTACCCGCAGTGAATCCGCCCAAAATATCGCACAGGACGCGGGAGTAAGCCGTCAGGTGTTGTATAAATGGAAAGACGAGGTCATCGGTGATGAAGCATACAGCGCTATGCGTAAACGCAGCGCACCCAGTGCAGATGAAGAGATCGACGCACTGCGCAGTGAGCGGGATAAGCTCCTGCAGGAAATCCGGCAGCTGCAGATGGAACACGACATCCTGAAGAAGGCGGATGAAATAATAAAAAAAGGCCCGGGCATCAGCGCCAGCGCTCTGACAAACAGAGAAAAAACGAAGGTCGCTGATGCCCTCAGGGAGGCGTATCCGCTGCCGGCGCTGCTGAGCATCCTCCACCTGGCCCGCAGCAGCTATTTTTACCACCGTGCCACGCTGCGTGCCGGTGATAAACATGCGGGTATACGTATTGCACTGGCAGAGATCTTCCACGGCAACTACTGCTGTTATGGCTATCGTCGTCTGCACGCAATGCTTCGTCATGAAGGTGTCAGGCTCTCAGAAAAAGTCGTGCGCAGGCTGATGTCAGAGGAAAAACTCGTCGTCAGTACAGCCCGTCGCCGGCGTTACAGCTCGTACTGCGGAGAAATCGGCCCGGCACCTGCCAATCTTCTTGCCCGGGACTTCACCGCCGTGTTGCCCAATCAGAAGTGGCTGACGGATATCACGGAGTTCCAGCTGCCCGCAGGTAAAGTGTGGCTGTCACCGGTCGTGGACTGCTTTGACGGCAAGGTGGTGAGCTGGTCGGTGGGCACACGGCCCGACGCAGAGCTGGCCAACAGTATGCTGGAAAGCGCGATCGGCACGCTTAAACCCTACGAACGCCCGATCATACACAGCGATCGTGGGGGGCATTACCGGTGGCCGGGCTGGTTGCAGCGTATATCAGCCTCGGGGCTGACACGCTCAATGTCGCGCAAGGGATGTTCTCCGGATAATGCCGCATGTGAAGGGTTTTTCGGGCGGCTGAAAAACGAGATGTACTATGGCCGGGACTGGTCGGGTGTGACACTTGACGGCTTTATGCAACAGGTGGATGGGTACATTCGCTGGTATAATGGCTGCCGCATCAAGCTGTCATTGGGGGCAGTCAGTCCGGAAACGTACCGGCAGATACTGGGCTACAAATAATTAATCAGTCCAGGAAATCGTCCGCACCCCCGTTCCGCCATTTCATCATCACTGATTGGCGTGGCGTTTTTTGCCAGCACTCCGGCTTTGCGTTTTTCCTTTAACCGGTAGCTTTCTCCTTTGATGTTTAGTGTGGTTGAGTGGTGTAGCAGTCGATCCAGGATTGCCGTTGCCAGCACGTTATCGCCGAACATCTCTCCCCTGTCGGCGAACCCTTTATTTGACGTCAGCACGATGCTCGCTTTCTCATATCTACGGTTCAGCAACCGGAAGAACAGACTGGCTTCCTCACGGGTCATCGGCAGATAGCCTATCCAGGTGTCCTGTATCCCGGCCCGTAAAAATAATGTCGGGCCAGGGGGGCAGAATGCTTTTAAGCAGCTAATATGAGAGAGGATTATTCAATATCCTCTCTGTATGGCTGTGTCTGTCTTTTCCTCCGGGGCGGGGGATTTCCGGCCACCGGACGGTGTTCAGCTTCCGCCCGGTGGCCACCTTTTCATGTCGCCCGTATTTTATGGTAATCTGACAGCCCGAATCCACAGGCCGGACAGACCGATGAAAAACAGCCATGACGAAAAGATGACAGAAGTAATCATCGGCGAGGCCGTCTCTGAACTCCTGAGCGCGGGGATGGACATTTCATGGATTGCTCTGCTGAATAAACTCCGCGCGGCGCTGAACGGGGAAACGGATGAGGACCGCCTCCGGGCAGTGGTCCGCGCCATTGATGAGGTCAGACGCGAAATGCAGATAAGCTCTGGCGGCCATAAAAGAAGTTATGACAGCACATCAGATCCTTTAGCCCCGCGCGGGAAACTCCACTGACCAGCCATATGCTCCGGGTGAACAGGACAGACTGCCTCATGAGCTGACAGCACTGAGGTCATCTGTTATACTGTATATTAATACACCCCCAGCCGGAGCTCATGTGAAAAATGACACCACTGCTGAAGATATCTATGCCGTTATAGGAACGGTTGTGGCGCGCCTTCTTAAGCCGGGACAGCATCTTACCCTTCACGATATCACTGCCGCCCTGCATCAGATGGGCGAGTCAGCCCCGGGCCAGGATGTGCGCGATGCCTGTCGCCATGCTGTTCGCCTGCTCGCCCGCCAGATGCACTGACCCCTGTAAAAATACTCACGTACTGGTACACACCGCGGGCAGATGTCAGAAGCCTCTCCAGCACTGAACTGATATTATCACTTTACTGCCGGGAGAAATTCATCAGGTTCCCGCCAGCCGCACAGGCTGTCCTGCGGAGGCGGCAGGTCAGAAACCTTCGTCGTCCGGCGTGCGTCCGACCACGATTTCCAGCGTGCTGCGCAGCACGTCAAGCATTACCACGTCAGACGTGCTCTCTATTTCGGCAATCAGATACAGGATGATGGCCTTGCTGGTCACTTTCCGGCCGTGCACCACTATGTCGCGAATGACGGCGTCCAGCACGACGGTTTCAGCCGCCAGCTTATCGCCTCCGCTGCGGAAATGATTAATGAGTTCTGCTTCGGGTGTGTTCTGCTGCATGCTGTTATCCCATGCCCGCGCCACTGCGGGTAACTGAGCCGGAAAAATCCGCGTGAAATAAAAAACGGCCATCCGGAGATGACCGCATCCTGCGGGTTCCTTCCCGCTTTCCGCCTGTGCCGGAAAGTTGTCCTGTCGCTTAATGCTTTTTGATATCCGGCCTGACCGGTATCGCGAAAGCATGCACTGATGTGCCCTGCCTATCCTGAGCACCTGCCGGGACAGCCTGCACTTCCGCAACGGCCCGCTGCAGGGCCGTCAGCCGGCCGGGATCTGACTCACGCGACATCATATTGCTGAGCTGCCGTGCCAGTGCCTCTGCGCTGATGGCATCATCTTCTGCCAGCATGACCGTGACGGCTTCGCCGATAACGATATCCGTCAGTCTTTCAGCTTTATCTCTCTGCATAACCTAATCTCTGATGCATATGCCGTCTCGGGGCAAAAAAACCAGGCCGCCGCTCCGTGGGGCCCTCAGAAACACTTAAGACTCAGCGCCCAAACAGCAGACCGATAAGTTCATGATAGTGCTGTTCTTCTTCCGGGCTGGAAGCCACCTCAAGGCGAAGGATCAATTTTGAGCACACGGCCTTGCGGTTCAGGTTGTTTCCTGCGCGCAGAATTTCAACCACAATCTGCCCGAGCGTTTCCTGCTGTGACGGCTGTGGCAGCTTACTGAAATAGTGGGCAATGTCGCTGGCCGTGTCCGGATATTTCGTAACGTTCTGACGCATGGCGAACCTCTCAGGTGATTAAAATATAGCCGGTTCTGGCTTCAGGTAAAGTTATACAAAGAAAACAAACTTGTACAGTAATTTTGTTTAACTCCCGTTTACGCTTTTTTGCAAAAAGTGCTTGCTAATACTTAACAGTAACTTAGGTGAGTATTAGCAGGCAGATAATGCGGGTGTACAGGTATGAGTGGCAGTGAGAAAGATGTACAGGATGCACACGGGCGGGTCTGCACCCTGAAACGGGCATCATGAAGCAGGTTGCGGTTGCACCGGCACGCACGATATGAGGGTTATCGTTCATCGTGGTCTTCCGGGCGGAGGCGGATAACATCCGTGCTGTGTTTCCCGCCGTCGTCCGGCCCCGCTACCGTCAGCCAGTGCAGTACCGCCTGATCACGGCGGCCCGGCTGCATAAATTCCCTGAGCCAGCGCCGGGCGTCTGCAATCTGAGCAAGTCTGTCCTCGCCGGCTTTGCTTTCTGCCATCTGGCTGAGCTCTGCGATGAGGGAACTGACGCTGATTTCTTTCTTGCCGAGAGCCAGGTTCACCGCGGCTTCACCAATAATAACGTGACCTTTCTCATCGTCGTGAAATAACACGGTATATCCTCCATTGACGAAAAATGATAATTACATTTTAGTATTCAACGGTCATCTTTCAATAAGATCCAGATCCCTGACACCATTTCTTAGATTAAATCACTGAAATACCCCTGAAAAAATAATAAGTCACAGACAAGGAAATATATATGCCGTAAATAACTTCCCGGCTGGATTAGGAAAAATATCAAAATGCATTTAAGCCTTTACGGAGGCAGCTTACCGACACATTTCCGCTCATGAAAACCTGTCCCTGTCCGGCCTGTCATTCTCCGGTCAGATTATGCGATCCCGGTCTGCCACGGGCGATAAGGGATTCAGAATTGTGTTTATATGAGGCCCAGCGGGCAGGCTCTCCGATTATAGCATACCCGGCCCGAGCTGTATATTACCCGCTAAACATTACGATATTCCGGATTCAGCAAGGACATCTGGCTGAATTAATTCAGGCGGTGGGATAAATTCTTTCGGTATTTATTTTCATACAGCATGTATCCCCCGTATGCTTCCTTTTTCCGTATCCGGCACGGGATACATATTTTCCCCCTGACTGTTGCAGCTACCACCCCGGTCACTCAGTTCTGTACAGGGACCCGCATATCGGTTACTTTGCATCCGGACAATTATCACCCTTCAGGAATTTTATGCGTCAGGACGGTTTTCCCCCGGACAGACAGGCCGGACTTTCCGGCTGCTTCAGCAGGGTGACTCACCCCCGTCAGACGGAAATTCTCGGGGCGATCGCCATGGAAATTCTCCGGCAGGACAGGAAAATTACGCGTATCAACGTCTGCCTGAAACTTATCGCCCGGCTTGATGCGGCCGGGGATGAAGCAGATGCCGGGCACCTGCGCGAACTTATCGGTATGCTGTTCAGGAAATGACCGGGCAGGACACCGCAGTGGCCGGACATTTTTCCTGTAAAAACCGCAACCTGACATGTCATTTATCCCTCCCTGCATACTGCCTTATGGCACATAATGGTTTAAAACACCCCTGTTTTCAGTCTGATCCGCTGTTACTCATGCATTTTCTGTTATTTATGCCATCATTAAAAACAACGCTGGTCATGGGGATGTTGACCGGCATACCGCCCATCAGGGCATGTGCAGCATGAAGGAGAAATGTCATGAATGAAGATCGTATCGGCGGTAACTGGAAGCAGTTCAAGGGGAAAGTGAAGGAAAAGTGGGGTAATCTCACTGATGATGATCTGACCGTCGTTGAAGGCAGACGCGAGCAGCTGGTTGGTAAAATTCAGGAACGGTATGGTTACGAAAAAGACCGGGCTGAAAAAGAAGTCAAAGAGTGGGAAGACTCAGGCAGATACCACTGGTAACCCTCCGGTGCGCGTTGCCGTTTCCGGCAACGCTGCTGTATTACCTGTGTGCTCCGGTACTGCGAAGCCTTTTCAACAACCTGAGTGCAGGCCGGCAGGAGGACTTTTCATCCCGCTTCCCGATATTCCGGCCATGCGACTGCCGTTCCGTTAGCTGTGAACAGGCTGCCCTGAAAGTTAATCACGCCTGCTGCCTCAAGCCACATCCATTCCTCAGTACATGCAATGCTGATTCCACTGGATACAGATAGGTGAGTTTTCCTGCTTTCTGCTCCTGTGCGGTAACTCTGAGAGGGTGTTACCAGCCTGTGCTCCGTTCTCTCAGCAAAACCAGGTCGTACGGATCTAGATCATCCGATGAATGACAATCATGCTAATAATATACTGAAGAAATATTTTCCGGCGCAGCCTTTCAACCCGTTAGCCTCTCTACACAAAGCCTATACAGTCATAATTACTCATTGTAACCATTAAAGGCGTGTAGGGATACGATCGTTTACGGACACCCAATACCAGCCATGTACGTAAATAAGGGTTTCATTTTGTTTACACTCAGGTTATAATTTACACCCTTTTCGGACGAATTTTTGATTATGTCACGCGTGTTTGCATACTGCAGGGTTTCCACTTCGACCCAGACGACGGAAAATCAGCGGCAGGAGATCCGACAGGCGGGTTTTGCCGTCCGGGGCAACCGCATTATTGAGGAATGCATCAGCGGTTCAGTGTCAGCCGGTGAAAGACCCGGCTTCTGCCGGCTGCTCGACAGGATGGAGGAGGGCGATATTCTGGTCGTCACCCGCCTTGACCGTCTTGGCCGTAATGCAATGGACGTCAGGGCGACCGTTGAACGGCTGGCAGGGGGGGGCATCCGGGTGCACTGCCTCGCTCTTGGTGGGGTTGACCTTACCAGCTCTGCCGGTCGCATGACCATGCAGGTCATTGGGGCGGTGGCCGAATTTGAGCGTGACCTTCTGATTGAACGTACTCAGGCTGGCATTGAACGGGCGAAGGCTGCAGGCCGCCATCCGGGCAGGCCGTTCTCCCTGACGCCGGAACAACGCCGGGAGATACTGACGCGACTGAGCACCGGTGCCAGCGTTGCTGCCGTGGCACGTGAGTTCAGCACCACCCGGCAGACCGTAATGCGCATCCGCGACACTGCCGCGAGGCAGCTGAGTGATAATATAACTTCACCAGGACAGGCAGAGCAGGAATAATAATGAAAAAGACGACACCGGTGCCGCACGATGCAGCCTTCAAGGCGTTTCTTACGCATCCGGCTACGGCCCGTGACTTTATCGAGCTGCACCTCCCGGCAGAGTTGCGCGCTGTCTGCGACCTCAGCACCCTGAAGCTGGAATCCGGCTCCTTCGTCGAGGAGGATCTCCGCCAGTATTTCAGCGACGTGCTCTACAGCCTGAAAACAACGGCCGGTGACGGCTACATTCAGGTACTCATCGAGCACCAGAGCTCGCCGGATAAGCACATGGCCTTTCGCCTGATGCGCTATGCCGTGGCGGCCATGCAGCGTCATCTTGACAGCGGTCATAAGAAGCTGCCGCTGGTTATTCCGGTGCTGTTTTACACCGGAAAGCGCAGCCCTTATCCGTTTTCCACCCGCTGGCTGGATGAGTTTGATGACCCTCAGCTGGCCGGCACGCTTTACAGTGGTGCGTTTCCGCTGGTTGACGTCACCGTCATTCCGGACGATGACATCATGAACCACCGCAGCATGGCCGCACTGACCTTGCTGCAGAAACACATTCACCGTCGGGACCTGGCTGACCTGCTGGACCAGCTGGCCGCCACGCTGGTGACCGGTCATCTGACGGGACAGCAGCTGGTTTCGCTGATAAACTACCTGGTACAGACGGGCGAAACGTCAGACGCAGAGACCTTTGTACGTAACCTGGCGCAGAGAGTGCCGCAGCATGAGGATGAACTGATGACGATTGCACAACAGCTTGAACAGAAAGGGATTGAGAAAGGTATTCAACTGGGCGAACAAAAAGGGCGTCAGGAAGGGAAGCTGGAAGGTGAGCGCGATGCAACTCTTAAAATTGCTAGGACCATGCTGAAGAGCGGCCTGGACAGAAGTACTGTCATGAAAATGACCGGACTGACCGAAGAAGAACTGCTTCGGCTCCGTCACTGAAAATGAAACGGAGATCATTTGTTACGTATCCCCTCAGCAGAGGCGGCCTCTGATCAGTTAACCGGGTACCAGACACGTAGATACCGTGGATGCTTCATGTATTCAGCAACGATTCCCGGTTCATCACCTTTATTCTGTTAGTGAGGGTGATGAAC
The DNA here is from genome assembly GCF_000175935.2 of Pantoea sp. At-9b. Classification (NCBI taxonomy): domain Bacteria; kingdom Pseudomonadati; phylum Pseudomonadota; class Gammaproteobacteria; order Enterobacterales; family Erwiniaceae; genus Pantoea; species Pantoea sp. At-9b. The sequence continues at coordinate 15,758 of NC_014842.1, read as the reverse complement.
CAGTAAGTGTAATCGTCATATTCCATCTGCCAGCGGGCAGTATTTATCGATGTATGTAAAGACATAAAGCCTGTTCCGGCATGCAAATTTTAATCTATAAAAATGCCGTCTCGCTGCTTCCGATTTTCTTCATATCCAGACCGCTGAACTTCATTCCGACCCCGTGTTCATTGTCCAGAGAGGTGGAATACATAAATCCGTATTCATTTTCCTCATCCGGCGACAGATAGACCTTGACCAGTGTGAGGTCCGTAGCTTTCTGTCCGTACACCCGTATACAGTATTTCTCTGCTTCCTGCTCAATTTTCACTGCAAAGTCAGTCTGTTTTGCTATAAGAAAATCAATGTCATTTTTCATTTTCTCATCAACAGTTGCCGACTCAGGATTGATGCACTGCACAGGATCGGTACTTAATGCCGGCAGAACCAGCTCAGCTGCCATACCTTCGTCATCTTCGTAAAACTTCAGGTTTTCTGAGTTCATGTGATCATCCCGTCTATTTACAATTTAATGATTTAGCCGTTTTTTTGGCTTCTGCTGATTCGTATTTAACGCCGTGATGCTGTTCAAACTGGCTGACTGAACCTGAATGAGGGAAAGTCGCTTCATGTGCACTGGTGTCAACCAGCTGCATCGTTGATGTATTTGATACCGGATCGTAGTCATTCAGGTGGTGCCCGGTATAATTTTCCGGATGGGATTTACCTGTGATATTTCCCGACGCATTCGCATAACCCGCGATTTCATTAGCGGCTTTAAAATCACCATAACGGCTGCCGGTCATCTGGATTTTAACAATGCTTTCACCATCCGGATACAGGGCGTCGCTGCCTGAAAAATCAACTCCCGGGTAGCGGGAGAGTCCGGTCGGGTCAATCCAGGTCAGGGGGTTGGGCGCATACTGGTACAGGTTCCAGCCGCCCGCCAGGCCGATGGGATCCTGCACCGTGAACCGCCCCGTCTGCGGGTCGTAGTACCGGAACAGGTTATAATGCAGCCCGGTTTCCGCGTCCGCGTACTGCCCGGCGTAGCGCAACGGCTGGTGTGACAGCGACGTCTGCGATGCCCGGCGGTAGACCCCGTCCGTCTGGCGGGTCACCTCACCAAAGCTGCCGTACTGCCCGCTCCAGCGAAGCTTTCCTGACGCATCCGTCACCTCCAGCGGCGCCCCGTTCAGGTCGGTGCTGAACCACAGGATATCGCCCTGCGCCTCATGCTGCCGGTGGTCAATGCGCGCCAGCGGGCTCCACTCCTCCGCCGGGTCATACACGTAAGTGCTGCACGCCCCGTTTTCCTGCTGCTCCTGCAGCAGACGCCAGCCCTGCCACAGGAACCGGGTTTCCTCCGTGCCACGGGCGGTGGTGACGATTTTCCGCGTGCGCCGTCCCAGCGCGTCCCAGTGGTAGCGCGCCTCAAAGGCGCCTTCCGGCCCCGTGCCCCGGGCAGATATCAGCCGGTTTTCCGCGTCATACGCATAGTGCTGCTCCTCCGTCCCGCGCCGGCGGCGGATGAGGTTGCCCCAGCCGTCATACTCCATGAACAGGTTCTGCCACTGCCCCAGACGGTTATCCGTAACCGGCGGCGCGGGCAGGCCGTCATCCTCCGGCAGCAGGTTATCGGCCAAGTCGTACCGGAACGCGTCGCTGCGGTGCCCCTGCCGCGCCTCGTAGTGCTTCAGCAGGCGGCCCTCCGCGTCGTACCCGTACTGTATTTCCCCGCGCAGCGTGTCGCTGACGCCGGCCAGTTCGTCACGGGCGGTGTAGCGGAAGGCGCGCGACAGGATGTCCTGCTCCGGCAGGGTCACGCCGGTGGAAAGCAGGCTGCGCTGCAGAATACGGCGGCCGCTGCTGTCGTATTCCCGCAGCTGTGTAAGCATCCCGGTAAACCGGACCATTCACATTTAGAGATCTTCCGGCATACTGATTATGTTCCTGGAGGAGATCGCCATGCGCAAAGCACGATTCACCGAACACCAGATCATCGCCGTTCTGAAGTCCGTCGAAGTCGGACGCACCGTTAAAGACGTCTGCCGCGAGGCCGGGATCTCTGAGGCCTCGTACTACAACTGGAAAGCGAAGTTCGGCGGTATGGAAGCCTCTGATATCAAAAAGATGAAAGACCTTGAGGATGAAAATCGCCGGCTGAAACAGATGTTTGCGGACCTGAGTCTCGAGTGCCGCGCACTGAAAGACGTTATTGAAAAAAAGCTTTAAAACCAGCGATAAAGCGTGAGCTGGTCAGCTATCTGACCGCGCAGTTTGCCATGAGCTTACGTCAGGCATGCAGGACATTGTCGCTGAGCAGGACGGTATTTCGTTACCAGCCGGATACGCAACGTGATGAACCGGTGATTATGGCGCTGACCGTGGCGGCTGAACGCTATCCACGATACGGATTTAAAAAGCTTTTTCAGGTACTTCGCAGGCAGGGCAACGCCTGGAACCATAAAAGAGTTCACCGGATTTACTGCCTGCTGAAACTGAATTTTCGCCGTAAGGGAAAACAGCGCCTGCCGGTGCGTAATCCGGCTCCGCTGGTAACGCCGGAGGCGATGAACCAGAGTTGGTCCATCGATTTTATGCACGATGCGCTGGTGTGCGGCAGACGCTTCCGGACCTTCAACGTGGTGGATGATTTTAACCGGGAAGCGCTGGCGATCGAAATTGACCTGAATATCCCGGCGCAGCGGGTTGTGAGAGTACTGGACAGGATCGTGGCAAACCGTGGATATCCGCTGAAGATGCGGATGGATAACGGTCCTGAGCTGATCTCGCTGACGCTGGCACAGTGGGCAGAAGAGCATGGTGTGATGCTGGAATTTATCAGGCCCGGCAAGCCAACGCAGAATGCCTTTATCGAACGGTTCAACCGGACATACAGAACAGAAATACTGGATTTTTATCTGTTCAGAACACTGAATGAAGCACGGGAAATGACAGAGCACTGGCTGGCTGAATATAACAGCGAGCGCCCCCACGAATCCCTGAATAACCTGACGCCGGAAGAGTACCGGCTGATGGCTGAAAAGCCGGAAATCTCAAAAGATGCGTGGAACTAAAAGGGGTGTGCTTACAATTTCTCCCAACACTCTGTCAAAGCTCATCAGACCTATTCTCTCGGTAAGAGAATCTTTCGCAGGGACGACAATCAGGTCAGCAAAAGCGACGGCTGTACGGGTCATATCGGAGTCGAAGCCACCACAGTCAATAAATAAAATATCTTCGCTTTCTTTAAACGGATTGATTTCTTGAACCAACTCTTCCTGGGTCTCAGGGATTGATATAGGAATTTGCCTGTCTTCAGGACGTAAACCATGAATGATTGAGAGGCCTTTGTGAGTATCGAGGTCCAGGGCTTTAGTTGGTTTGAGTTCGCCCGCTATATGGACAGCTGAAGTAGTCTTGCCTGCCCCGCCCTTATTATGTGCCATAACAATAACTGTCATATTCGCCACCGAGTGTATACCTGACAAGTGCACATTGAATCCACCAAGTGCGCACAGAGAATCCACTCAAGATATCCAATGCATATCTGCGGACTAGTTTTTTATATCACTAAAGAATATTGTTGGCAAGCACCTCGCGTACCCAATGCAACCACAAAAGATACACATCAGAACCACAAAAGACACCCAAGGGGTATTCAACGTATACACGATGGATATTCATGAAATAATGATTGATTATCCGCAGGGCAGGCTAGAGTAACTTCAGAAAAGTACAATAAGTTTTTTCTAGTGAGCAGGGGACTAACAGTCCCCGGGTTTACGCTGACATGTGATATTCATATCCCATTCTTTTTGAGCATCGCCACCGCCGCGAGCCCGGCCATCAGCAGCAGGTCCGTCAGCGTCACAAAATTCCGCCAGTCCGCTATCACAGGCGCCCCCCGGGCAGCAGCAGTGAGCGTGCCTCAGCCGGATCCATCGAGAACCGCACGCCGAGCTGGCGGGTCACGTCCAGCGCAAACACCCGGGTGTACCACTCGGTGGACTTCGCGTCCTTGTGCCCCATCAGCGTCTGGATGACCTTCTGCGGCACCTGGTGCTGCACCAGGTGCATCGCAAACGAGTCCCGGAACGTTTTGGGCGTCACCGGCCGGATGGAGAAGGTGACGCCGTCACGCTCGGCGGCCGCGACCGCCTGTGAGATCCAGCTGCGCGCGGTATCCTCGCTCCTGATATCCCACAGCCGGGCGCCCGCCGGCGGGTTTACCGTCGCAAACCATTCTCTTAACCGCTGCACGAACCCTGGATCGGTGAGCGGCACCGCGCGCGGCGGGTTATCCCTGATTTCGGCCTCAGCCTCCCGCTCCGCCTGCTGCTCCTCCTTCGTCGGGCGCCCGCGCCGGCGGCTGCGGTTTCTTGCGGCCTCCTCGAGCCCGCGCTGCTTGAGGGTGCGCAGCACCACGAACGGTGACGACAGCGGCGCGCCGGTGAGCGGGTCGTCGAGCACAAAGTCCTCCCGGGTCAGCGGCAGTATTTCGTTCAGTCGCCCGCCGGTATTCCACAGGGCGTCGATGAACAGCCGTTTGCGGAGATCGGTCACCTTAGCGAGCAGTACCGCCACCTCGGGCGCCAGCAGGTAGCGGGGCATGTCGGTGCCGTAAGCGGCGGCGAGGTTGCGCAGCGCTACCGCACTTTCATAGTCAAAGTAGCGCGCGGCGCCATGATCGTGCAGATTATGCTCAGTGACAACGCTGTGCGAATTCTGCGGGATTTCGCGGGGTAAAGTGCTCAGATTTTCAATCTCCGTCGTCTGGCATGTGAGAACGTATTTTCGCGCGTCTGTCCAGCGAAAACCACGGGAATAAATCGATCCTCACCGGATCCTCTTCGGATCGGTTTTCCGGCTATTCTTCCGTATACGGAGAATAACCTGGACGGCCCGGAATAAAAAGCGGGGCGATCGGCGGCGGTTCCGACTGGAAAAGTTACGTAACTCACTGAAGTAAAGAGAAAAGAGGAAAAACAGGCGGGGCAGGGCGCAGTCCAGGCACTCTGATGTGGATGCCTGGCTACCCACTGAATTGAGTAAAACACTGCGCTGGCACGCGAAATGCTCATAACATCAAGGGCTGAAGGGTACAGGGCGCTTATTGTCTGTACCGTCAGCAAACACTACTCTGCTGCCGGAAAAGTCAGCAATGCCGGAGCAGGCACTCACAGGAGATTCAGTTTATGACTAAGAAAAAAGATGCCCGAGCGGTCTAAGCACTGGTTTGAATGTAGCAATGGTTAAAGCCCCGAAGTGGCGGTTCAGAATAGAGTTGATATTAAATGTAATAACCTGTCTGGTAATTTTGAGAAATCGGCAGGGAAATTGAAAGTGAATCAAAGAAAAGTCATCATATCATAAAAGATATAAAAAAAATCTTGAAGTGCTAAGCATCCCTTATTGAAATAATAATATTTTAAATTTGCATAAGCCTGCTGGAGAAAAATTTCGGCATTCAAATCCACCTGTTTTCAAACATAAAACTATGAAACACGAATATACCGTTCATAAGAGAGATCGGCACTCACCATTTTCCGGTATACTTTCTCAGCTGTGAAGACGCAGTGGCCAAAGTAATGAGTAAAAACAGGCATTTTTAACCTTCCCTGGAAGATAATGGACCCGGCGTTCATTCTTATAAATCTGTCCCCCTGGCAAAAAAACACGGGGATATTATAGGACAACACCAATATGCACCCCTGAGGGCTGACAGCATAATAAATTTGTTTTGTTCTGTTGCAGCTGTGTTTATTGATAGTAAAAATCATCTCTTTTCCATTACGCATATTACAGGTATGCATATGACAGAGACAAAACAAACAAGTTCAGTGTGACTGTCAAAAGAAAATCTCATCGCTGGCATTATTTCAAGATACCATTCCCTGCTTTGAAAAAATATTCATTCAGTATCAATGCTGCATATTCATTACAGGTTACTGTAATGAAATCGAAAAATCGTTAACGCTCAAGAATTAAAATGAACGCAAACTGTCTCAAAACGCATTACTCATATCAAACAACATATATCTGTGAATCATGCACCTGTCTCTTTAAAAGCAATATGTATGGCTATTCAGACGGATCATCAGGACAACAAAGAATGAGAAAGTTAGTGACCGGGCTACTCTTCATCGCGACCTCTGCTACGGCGGGAGCAGGTGAACTTATGATAAATGACATTAAATTTGAGGGTCTGCAAAGAGTTACCAGAGGGGCAGTACTGCTTACAATGCCGGTTCACGTGGGTGAACAGGTGGACGATGAAGAAATCCGTCAGACCATTCGTGCCCTTTTTGCATCCGGTAACTTTGATGACGTCCAGGTGTTACGCGACGGAAATACCCTCATTGTCAAAGTCAAAGAACGCCCAGCGATTGCCAGCATATCTTTCGCCGGAAATAAGGCGCTTAAGGAAGACCAGCTCAGGCAGAATCTGGATGCGTCAGGTATCAGAGTGGGAGAAGCTCTTGATCGCACCATGCTTTCAGATATTGAGAAAGGACTGGAAGATTTTTATTACAGTTCCGGGAAATACACGGCCAGCGTCAAAGCGGTTGTCACGCCGTTGCCTCGCAATCGCGTAGACCTTAAATTTGTATTTAATGAAGGTGTGTCGGCAAAAATTCAGCAAATCAATATTGTCGGCAATCAGGCTTTCTCTTCCGATGAGCTCATCTCTCACTTACAGCTCCGGGACGATGTCCCCTGGTGGAACCTCATCGCCGACAGAAAGTATCAGAAACAGAAACTGGCTGCCGATCTTGAAACGCTCAGAAGTTACTATCTGGACCGCGGTTATGCGCGTTTCGCTATTAATTCTACTCAGGTCAGTCTTACGCCCGATAAGAAAGGAATATACCTGACCGTCAATCTTCATGAAGGCGATGTTTACCATGTATCTCAGGTAATTTTTACCGGAGATATGTCCGGACATGCCGCGGAAATTGAAAAAATCGCTAATTTCCCTCAGGGCGCTCTGTATAGTGGTGCGGCCATAACGGCTAAGGAAGACGCTGTAAAATCAATGCTTGGCCGGAATGGTTATGCATTTCCGCAGGTCAGCACGCAGCCTGAAATTAATGATGCAGATAAAACGGTAATTTTACATGTTAACGTCGATTCGGGGCGTCGCTTTTACGTTCGCAGGGTGAAATTCAGCGGCAATGATACTTCGCGGGATGCCGTCCTTCGCAGGGAGATGCGGCAGATGGAAGGTGCCTGGCTCGCAGGAGACAAGCTTGAACAGGGCAAGGCTCGCCTGAACCGCACGGGATATTTTGAGAGCGTGGATGTCGACACTCAGCGCGTACCGGGAAGTCCGGATCAGGTTGACGTGATCTACAAAGTGAAAGAGCGCAATACCGGAACGTTTAATGTCGGCCTCGGTTATGGTACGGACAGTGGTATCAGCTATCAGCTTGGCGTCAGCCAGGACAACTGGCTGGGGACGGGTAACACGGTAAGCTTTAGTGGTACAAAAAACAGCTATCAGACCTATGTTGAGGTGGGGGCGACCAACCCCTATTTCACCGTAGATGGTGTCAGTCTGGGTGGGAAGCTCTTCTATAATGACTACAGCGCAGAAGACAACGACCTGTCTGAGTATACACTGAAAAGTATTGGCGCGGGCAGCACGCTGAGTTTTCCTGTCAGTGAAAACAGTAATCTGAGCACCGGATTTGATTATGTTTATAACCGCGTAAGCAACATGTCTCCGCAGGTTTCAATGTGGCGCTATCTGGGTTCACAGGGGATCCATCCTTCCGTGACAACTCGTACGGTTGATGATGACGGAGCGAGCGATGCGACCTATACCGCTAATGATTTCTTCTGGAATGCCGGCTGGGGATATAATTCACTGGATCGCGGCTTTTTTCCTACGTCGGGTGTAACAGCCGGGTTCAATACCAAAGTCACCATTCCGGGCTCAACCAACAGTTACTACAAGAGTACGCTGAACGCCAGTGCTTACCTGCCAATCAGCAGTGACCACCGCTGGGTACTGATGGGCCGGACGAAAGCGGGATATGCAGCTGGGCTGGGCGGCAAAGAGGTGCCGTTTTACGACAACTTTTACGCTGGCGGCTCCAGCTCTGTACGCGGTTTTTCCTCGAACACTATCGGCCCTAAAGCTGCTTATTACCGCTGTAATGGTTCTGAGAGCAGTACCAGTACGTGCCCGGTCACGAAATCCAGCGATGCGGTGGGAGGAAATGCGATGGGGATTATCAGTGCGGAACTGATTACCCCGACGCCGTTTGTCAGCGAGCGTTACGCGGACTCGCTCAGAACATCGTTTTTTGTTGATGCGGGGAGCGTGTGGGATACAAAATGGCAGAATACTGCCGAAACCCGTGCTGCGGGCATCCCAGACTACAGCGATCCAACCAAGATCCGCGTATCGTCAGGGGTGGCCCTTCAGTGGCAGTCCCCTCTTGGACCGCTGGTCTTTTCTTACGCCCTGCCTCTTAAGAAATATGAAGGGGATAAGTCAGAACAGTTCCAGTTCAACATTGGTAAGACCTGGTAGTCACCTATCAGCCGGGAAGATCTCCCGGCTTTATTTAACCCTGCGGTCACTCCGTCAAATTTTATGCTGGCAGGTGGAAAGAAATCTGAAATTTTTGCGAGGTTAAATATTACGCAGGATACAGAAAGGGTGAAGGCAACTCACAGAACAATCATTCATCTGTTTTTCATTAGCATTACAAATTCATCTTAAATCTTACTTTATATTGGGTGTTTCATGTTTTGATATAATCATTATATCACCTATTATTTACAACGTCTGGTGAGACAAACCATTCCTTGATTGAGACACTTATTATCTTCGCCGGCGTGAATGCCGGCTTTTTTTGGAAATAACATGAAGATACTGATTATAGGTGCCGATGACGTGGTCACCAACCTTTCGGCTACGCCTTTTCTCAGAAAACTGGCCTGTAACGATCTCATTAAAATCGATATGCTGATCAGTACAGAACAGCAACCCTTATTTATTACAAATCCAGATCTCAGAAAAATATTCAGAGTCAACGCTACGTCCCGTCACTCGCGATGGGGACGGTTATTTTTCCGGATGAATTTTCTGAAAACACTCATGACCATGCGTCACGAACAGTTCGACTGTATTCTATCCCTCAATTCTGTCAGTACCCGTCAGTCCAGAATGTGGAAAATACTCAGTGGCGCAAAGTGGGCCGGTTATTTCCGGGATGATGGCTTTATTGACTACTATCATAAGCTGACTGGAACTGATACTTTTGCAGAGTCTGAGAGAGTGCAAACCCGGGAAGCCTCTCTGAAGCTGTACCCTGATCTCCAGTCTGCCATGTTAATGGCGAGACGCTACTGCATCTCTCTGACGGCTGAAAATATCGGTATAGTCATTAACTCCGCGTCTCGCGTCGGCTGGACCGCAGTGCAATGGGCAAAGCTCATGCGTGAACTCGCCGTGCGTGGACGCGTTTTCCTTATATCAGCCGGAGATAAATCTGTATCTGCCCACCAGGACAGGGCAATCATGGCCGAAGCTGAGTCGTTATGCAGCGACGTGGTCGTGACGGTGGTGACCACGACAAAAACAGCTGATTTTATTGCCATGATATCCCTGTGCAGCAGGTTAGTCAGTGCAGATCGGGACGCGGCCTGGATGGCCGCATCGCTGCGAGTGCCGGTGATTTATCCCGGAACATCTCCGGTGAGTGATATTCCGCCCGAATGTCAGCGCGTCAGTAACACTGAAGCAGAGGGAATTCTCAGTACAAGTGTCAGCAGCAATGGCTTTTACAGCTGATTCAAATCCGCCTTATACAGGTGGGTTCTGCCCGCCTGTCAATCCAGTACCCCACCCGGACTGACTCTGTAAGAAGTTTCAGGGTAAGGGGCTTTGCACGACTTTCCTGTCCATGCTGATACCTTATAAGATTGATGCAAAGGCTTGTCTCGCCGTCTGCCGGAAAATACAGCGCGTGCTGGTAGCCGGAGGAATCTACATTAAACCGGGTGAAAAATTCGTCCATCATCATTTCTGCATAAACTTCATTTATCCCGGTCCACAGCAGGTGCATATCCTTTTTTGTGAAGACAGATTGCCCCGTGACTTTTCCAGCGTAGTAGGTCAGCATTTTGAGGATTTCTTTCTCGGCAGTCATATCACGAGTGATCATATGCTGCCTCTTCCAGTGCGTTGATGAGCCCGCTTTTCAGCCTGCGAATAAAAAGCTTTTTTTTATGACTTCTCAATCTTGTGCCCTCATAATCAGCGCCATCGCTTTGCGCATGGTGCAAGCCTGCGTCGGGTAAAATGACGGTCTTAATCCGCGCCGCGCCGGCTGCAAGCACCATCATATTATCTTCCGTAAGAATCACGTGTTGCCGTCTTATCACGGCAGTCAGCATTTTTACGCCGTCTGAGTATGTTGGTGTGAACAGATTATATTTCACATGCTTCTCCAGCAAGCGTATCAGTTCAGGGGTAAAGCGGTAATCAGCATTACAGTTGTAAAACGTCAATCGGAGGTCCGGAATTTTCACCCGAAATTCCTTCAGCAAAGGGAGCAGATTTACCAGCGTTTCGTCATCATAGCCTGAAATATTCAACATTAAATTTATGGGGCCACAACGTGTGTTATCACGGAGCTTAGTCATGCATTATCTTTCCACACAACGTATTCATTTTTAATATCTCCTTCTGGAATTTTTTCCATGATTCAGAGACATTTTTATAACTGTTAAATTCACGGAGTTTGTTTTTTCTTTACAAAATTTACGCTATTTATTCATTCAATATTCACTTGCCTGGGGTTCATAATTACTTAATTTTTGCCACTGCACCCACCCCTGGCTGACACACTGGATGATTTTCAATTGAATTACGGATATCTTTCAACTGCCATACGGAAACGTTAACTGAGAATCATTCTCACCGGAATATAATAGGGTTCTTTTCCACTATATTCTCTGGATCCGGAAAGTGTGCAATAAACCTCTATTGAATAATTCATTGATTATGACTTCCGTCTGTATCGGCCTCTTATCCCCTGTCAGGGCAGAGCAGCAGGTCACTGATGCTAATGTAGTTTCTCAGACCACCCAGCAGACAACGCAAGATTCGGTATTGCAAATTTCAGCACGCAAAAACTCTGTAAAGGAAAATACACTCACGGTGACCGCCCGCGAGCAGACGCTTCAGGCACCCGGCGTGTCCATCATTGAAAGTGATGCGCTGAAAAAGCATCCCGTACAAAGAGACGTGTCAGAGATGATTCGCACCATGCCCGGCGTTAATCTGACCGGCAACTCTGCCAGCGGCCAGCGCGGTAACAACCGTCAGATCGATATCCGGGGTATGGGGCCGGAAAACACACTGATTCTGATAGACGGAATGCCGGTCAGCAGCCGCAACTCGGTGCGCTACGGATGGCGGGGCGAGCGGGATACCCGTGGCGACAGCAACTGGGTGCCGCCTGAAATGATTGAGCGTATCGAGGTTATACGTGGACCTGCCGCTGCACTCTACGGCAATGGAGCCATGGGAGGGGTGGTAAATATCATCACCAAACCAGCGACACGCGAGTGGCACGGTAACTTTAACACCTATTTCAATGCACCGGAGCACAAGTCAGAAGGTTCAACAAAGCGCTACAGCGCCAGCCTCAGTGGAGAAATCGCCGATAACCTGACGGCGCGGCTTTACGGGAACTGGGGTAAGACACAGGCTGACGCGCAGGATATTAACAGCGGTCATGAAGCAGCCAGAACCGGCAAGTATGCCGGGCAGTATCCTGCGGGGCGTGAAGGGGTTATTAATAAAAATATTGGTGCTGCCCTGCGCTGGGAATTTATGCCCCGGCAAGCCTTTGAGCTTGAAGCCGGATTTAGCCGGCAGGGCAATCTTTACGCAGGCGATACCCAGAACACCAACTCCAGTACGCTTACTAAATCCTACTACGGTAAAGAAACAAACGTTATTTATCGTCAGAGTCTGAGCCTGAAATATACCGGTTCCTGGGATAATGGCGTAACTACCAGCAACTATATTCAGTTTGAAAAGACCCGTAACCGCCGGCTTAATGAAGGATTATCGGGTGGCGTTGAAGGCATGTTCAGTACGTCTGACACAGGGTTTTCAACTATTTATCTGAATGACACTAATCTGCATTCAGACGTCAGCATACCGTTTGAGGCAGGAATTCCGCAGACACTCACGCTGGGTGCTGAAATGAACCATCAGTCTATGAAAGATCCGACCTCAAATACCCAGTCGACGAGTTCCGGCGGCAGCGTTTCCGGGGTTTCCAGCTCGGGACGTAGTGCCTACAGTTCAGCCGATATTTACAGTCTTTATACAGAAGATAATGTTGAGCTGACCGACTCGACGAAACTGACCCCGGGACTGCGTTTTAACTATCAGACCATCACCGGCAGTAACTTCAGTCCGGCCCTTAATCTTTCCCAGGAGCTGGGCGACGACTTTACCCTGAAAATGGGCATCGCCCGCGCCTGGAAAGCGCCTAACCTCTACCAGACTAACCCGAACTATCTGCTCTACAGCAGCGGAAATGGTTGTTACGCGAGTTCAGGAAGCTGCTATCTGCAGGGAAACAGTGATCTGAAAGCAGAGACCAGCGTTAATAAGGAAATCGGTATTGAATACAAGCACGCAGGACTTCAGGCCGGGCTGACGTGGTATCGCAACGACTACCATAATAAAATTGAGGCGGGCTACTCTGCCGCTTACTCTAATGGCACATCCGATGTTTACAAGTGGGAGAACGTGCCCAAGGCTGTCGTCCAAGGCGTTGAGGGGACCCTTAACTTCCCGGTCAGTGAGACAATTAATGTCAAAAACAATCTGACTTACATTATTGAGAATAAAAATAAGACCACAGGTGATTACCTGACCGTAATTCCAAAGTTTACCCTGAATTCTACGGCAGACTGGCAGGCCACTGAAAAGTTAGCCATACAGGGTACGATGACCTGGTACGGAAAGCAGAAGCCCAAAAAGTATAATTACAAAGGAGAGGCTACCTCCGGCAGCGAAACATGGCAGGTTTCACCTTATGCTCTTTTTGGTGCCAGCGCCGTATATAGCATGAGTCAATACGTCGACCTGACAGCCGGCATTGAAAATCTTCTTGATAAACGCCACTTCAGAGAAGGCAATTCAACCACAACCGGCAGCTCAGGCACTTACGCTTACGGCGCAGGCGCCCGGACGTATAATGAATCGGGACGCACCTACTACATAGAGCTCGGACTGCATTTCTGATGGACGGTTTCAGGGACCTGACGGGTCCCTGAATCTGTCAGGATGGCTGACGACACGTGCTGTGCTTATCCCATGTAGTCAGTACACGGCGACTGATCATCATAGCAGCCTGCTGATACATCTCTTCTGTGTAAACTTCTTTCGCCGCATCCACCGCCAGCGCCCCGCTGGTATAATTTATATACGACTTGTGGGGCCTGATGCTGACGCTCACGGGTGAGCAGCCGGGTGCGGTAATGCTGACGCGGGCATCCATAACCATTTCATATTCCGCCGTACTGCCGTTAATGAATACTGACGCAGTATCCGATCCTACCTGGGAAGAAATCAGATCCACCCTGACCGTTTCCGGCGTGGCATCACTGCCATTCCGCAAGACTTCTATGCCGTCCAGCCTGAGCTCTCGCCTGACCGCTCGTGCGTAGGGCCCGTAAGGATCTGTTGTTGTCAGACTGACTGATATTGTCTGTCCCCCGCGGATGTGTCCATGCCGGTGAAAGCCGCAACCGCACAGGAGCAGTACCGCTCCCGGCATCACTAAACGGACAAAAAGAAGGGCGCTGTGCCTGCTCAGCGTTCTCAGGTTTTCTGTGAAAACAGCCAGCGCCACCCGCAGGCTGGCCGGATTTTCCATGGCCGACTTCAGGCACTGGTACGCGAGGCATAACTCCATGCGCTGGCTCCTTGCTCACCTGCCGGGCTGATAAGCGGAACGATCGCATTCATAACGTTTTCCGGGCTGATATCATTGACGTGTTCACGGCTGCCCCGCAGAGCCTGATGAGGCACATGCCATGGATGCCAGTGTGCCGGATCGCTGTTGCCATATAATGCCACGACCGGTAATCCGAGCGCGGCTGCAACATGTACAGCCCCCCCGTCGCTGCTCACCACTGCTGAACACAGGGAGAGCGCAGCTTTGAGTTCTTCCAGCGTGCGGGTAGGCACGGCCTCAAGTCCGTAACGCGCCGCCAGTCCGATGATGTATTCCGCCTTAATGTCGTCGCCCGGGTGCATGGGGTTCGAGCTGTCGCCGGGTGACCAGAATAGAAACATGCGGCATCTGTAGCGCTCAGCGATAAGGCGGGCAAGCGTGATAAAGTTACTCGCGGACCACTGTTGGGCCGGTTTTCGTGCGCTTATCTGCAGGGCAATGATACGCTCGCCCGGCGCAACGTCACAGGTCATCCTGAACTTCGTTACCAGCTCAGGGGCCGGGTAGACGCTGCTCTTCCCGGGGATAAACCGGTGCAGCGGCGGCGCTTCCGTTACGGCTGCAGCCAGCCTGAAAAGCCTTTCAGCAACGTGCAGGGTGCCTTCAGCCCGGGACACAAGCCTGTCAATCAGCGGATGGGCTTCATCCCCGAATGCGATAACGCGCTTTGCGCCTATGCCGGCAGCCCACTTGACCGAATGCGGATCCCAGGACGATTTAGCTATAATCACCGCGTCATATTTTTCCTTTCTCAGCCTGAATATGGTTTTTAATCGTACGGCAGCAGCCACGATAACGCTGATCAGGTTTTTACAGTGTTTGGATTTGCTGTACTCATGCACTTTACGGATATGCGGATTATGGCTGAACACCGGCGAGGCATAGCTGTTTGTCAGCACATCTGTGGTCGCTCCGTGGATAGTGGACAGGTGTACTATGAGGGGCGTGGCAAGTATGCTGTCGCCGATGTTATCTCTGCAGATGACCAGTATCTTCACCTTAAATTACCTCTCTGAAATGATTAACGGAGGGTCAGATTCCGCGTAATCATTTACGTTCAGCGAGGCGTCCCGGCTTTTCACTGAATTTCATATTCAGTGCAAAAGGCTTACAGTTCGTACATTGTCAGTGGCCCATAGATACTTTTCACTCAGAGCATAACCAAATATGTTCAATCTGCTGGAATCATGACCTCAGACATCTGCACTGAAGCGCTGGGCAATCGCGGTAAGGCAAAATACGGTTAATACAGGTGAGATAGAAAAGTCACACCCCTGCCAAAACAGTATTTGTACACGTCATTTTTCTTTCGGCACTGCGCTGATAAGGGGACTGACAATACGCAGAAATAAGGTCACCGGAACACTGTAAGTCCGGCAATAGTCTTCTGCCATTATCCAGAATTCTTTTTCGCTTGGGTTAAGCCGGCTGAGCGGATAGTGGCCACCGCCGACGCGGGTGTAGAGTCCCAGTTTTCCCGGACGATTATGATATTCAAGGAATTGCCTTACGTCGTTTTCGGTGACCTTATGGCCCGTGAGAGAAGGGGTCCTTGCGGTGACCCGGGAGGCAGGTAAACGTTCTTCATCATTTACGCCACTGAAGTGGATCTGTTCTCCGCGAGCGACATGACTGCTTCATGCCGCTTGTGCTTTCATAAGCAGGCAGAATGCTGACTCTGCCTGCTGTCTGTATTTCGCAGATAATGACCGTCAGCCCGGACCGCCTCCGCCAGGTCCACCTCCACCCGGACCGCCCCCTCCGGGCCCC